>JAYSFH010000251.1:0-3363 GCA_041913405.1 Dongia sp.
ACAACATTGGGTCCGATGATTTAAGACGAAGAGTAAAGTTGTTGGTCCCGTGTGTTCATGCTCTAAGGGATCTAGGCTCTTCGCAGGTCCCTGTCTCAGGTAGAACTTCGGCAAAGAAGCGCATTCTCGCATACTTGCGGATGTACGCCTCTGAGGTAATCGATAGCGATGAGTTGCTCGTAGTTGCTGGAATAGGGGAGTACGCTCGCCGTGTAAGGCAGCTGCGGGTTGAAGAGGGTTGGCCTATCTTGTCAGGCTTAATGCTAAGTGAGATGCGAACGGACGCGGAGGAGAGTGGGGTAGAGATTGCAGACGCGCTTCCGCCAAGGATGAAACCCGATCAGTACATCTTGATTGATGGTAACCCCGACCATGCGGCGGCGGAACGCTGGAAGACGGCTAACGGGATTCGGCGAGGTAATGGAAGCCCTCAAGGCAAGATCCTCGCATTTCTTCGCCACTATGTGGGTAAACCGGTAACCGGCGAGGAATTACGCTACGTTTCGAAGGCGCCAAGCGAGTGGGCTCGGAGAACGAGGGAGCTTAGGACGCAAGAGGGTTGGCCCATTGTAACGCGCTTTAACGGTAATCCCGCCCTACCTTCTGGTGTTTACGTATTAAAGACGGACAGGCAAGGTCCAGAGCACGATCGCAGGATACCTGAAGGCGTAAGGCGCGACGTATTGCGGCGCGACAATTGGCGTTGCCGATTTAAGAACTGCGGATGGTCAGTGAAGAAATACAAGAGGGATCCAAGATTCCTAGAACTTCACCATGTACATGAGCACGCAAAGGGTGGCGGCAATGCTGCCGCTAATCTTGTTACGCTATGCAACATTCATCACGATGAAGTTCACGCGGGTAAACCACTCGAAGTGACTACTTAGCGCTTCTACGCGGCCTCTCGGCTAGCACCGCCACTGAGTAACTCGCGCACGGTTCCTGCGATAGCACCCGCCAAAGGCGGTGGGACCGCATTTCCGATTTGCTTTGCAATCTGCACCTTTGTGCCGGTGAACTTGAAATCATCGGGGAAGCCCATGAGCCGTGCGGCTTCACGGTGAGTGATTGGCCGATCTTGATCAGGGTGCAGATATCGCCCCTTTTCCGGCTTGAAGAACTCAGTCCGGATCGTCACTGACGGCCGATCCCACCATAACCGACCAAATAGGTCTGTTCCGCCGGAAGTCTTTCGAATCCAGCAATCGGGTGTCAACTCAGGGGCATTCCGCTGAAGGTCAAATCTATTTCCCCCCACCGGGACAGCCTTATATCGGGCGATACTCTTTTCGGTCGGTTGCCTCCCAAAGTGAAGGTCGAAAGGTGCCTTCATGCGTCTGATTTCTGTACCCACCGGTCGAGGAAGATCTCCAATGGCATCAAAAACAGTTCTCCAATTAGGGAGATTCGACAGCGTCCTAGGCGCGGCATGTGTCGGCATTGGCGGGAAGGCAGGGCGATCAAAGCTCGATGCGTGCCAGCCTAAGATAACCGCTCGGCGGCGACTTTGCGGCGCCCCGTAATCTGCGGCGAGCAACACTTCACCAATAGTGCTGAAGCCCATCCTATGTGCACGCCGCTGAATAGCCGGATATTCGTCTGATGAAAGCAACTCAGCGACGTTTTCAATCACGAAAACCCTGGCCCCCGACTTTTCGACAATATCCAAATAGGGCTGCCAAAGTTGCCGACGGACATCTCCATCGCGTTGCTTATTAAGAAGGCTGAATCCCTGACAGGGAGGGCCGCCGATCACCACATCTGCCTTTGGAACTGCTCCGCCAGCTGCCAGATACTCCTCAATATCTACACACGAAGCATGCTCGCCGAAGTTTGCCGCGTATGTTTGCGAGGCTGCGCGGTCGTTGTCGACCGCCCAGACACCTGAAAATCCACCGCAAAAGCGATCGTCCACGAAGCCGAGCGTCATGCCCCCGGCGCCGGAAAAAAGGTCGATCAATCTGTGCATCTTCGTCTTCCCACTTAGGCCACAGATCGTGGCTCAGCTCGCGTTAACACGCAACCCCTTGAGATTTACTTGGCTTCGGTTCCCGGATTGTTCTGACAAACCGTATTCAGGCGGGGGTGCTTAGTCAAGAAGAAGATGCAATCAAAGTTTGTTGTCTCGCCTTAAAAGCATCTTCAGGTTGCAAATCCTTCCCTGTTCGGTTGAGTCGGCCCTTGTGAGGGGGAGAACTGCTCGCTAGGAAGGAACCTGCGCTAGCAAGATTTTCGGCTCGGCACCTGTCCGGGTGCAAAGCGCGTCCTTCGTAAGCGCAACCGTCAGGTTATGACCGATCAAGAAGCTGACACGATCGCAGAACCACTACCTGCCAAAGACGAGGCACTTGAAGCCGTCCGCACGTTCATACTCAATATGAACTCGGCCACGCGCCCAGATCTGGTAAGTGGAATCGCTAGAATCATCCGGGAAAGTTTGGACACAGTTCTAATGGGTCCAACGTCCGGCCGTTGGCGGCTCGATGAACTCGAAAAGACGGAGAAGACCTACATCGGGACGAGGATCGAAATCAGTATTCGATCCTTCCTCGGTGTTCAAAAAGGCAAAGTTCTCGACCTGCTCATTGACGGCCACGAGGTCGACATCAAGTGTACCACTCGCAGCGGCTGGATGATCCCGAGAGAAGCGATCGGGCAGATTTGCCTGCTGGTCATGATAACCGATAGCACTTCCAAGTTTAGCATTGGCTTGGTGCGGGCATCATCAGACAAACTCAACAAGGGCAAAAATCAAGATGGAAAGACCTCTCTGAGTCTGGACGGCCGCCAAGCAATTGTGTGGCTGATTAGGGATCAGCAGTATCCGGCGAACATATTCGCAAAGCTGTCGGCTATTGATCGAGATGAAATTTTTGCGGAGAAGCGAGGCACGGCGGCACTCGCCATGCTGTTCCGCAAGGCCCAGGGTGTTCCTATTTCAAGGTCCGCTGTAGAACTGCTCGGATCTCAAAAGGATCCGATGAAGCGCATACGCGCGAATGGCGGCGTGAGGGATCGTGTCTGGCCGGATTTGATGATTCTCCAGGGTCGATATGACAAAGTGGTCGTCAAGAAAGCCTTAGAGATCGATCTCGCCCCAGATGAAGCAATAAGCATATCCCCCGCAGTTCTGTTGGCTAAGGGGTTTGGTGACTATGTCGATATCTACAGAATGAAGTCCGGCCTGAGTTGAAGCCTTCCACACAACATCTGCTTCGCGTAGGCCCGATATCCGAGCAGATCTTATCGACCGCCTCTTTTTCGAGATCATGCACAACTTTTTCTGAAGCGCGGGCCACCACGCCCCCCAGCATTTGCCTAAAATCCCCGGCATCTTCCTAACGGTCTATCAACGCTTCTCCG
>JAYSFH010000251.1:3373-3860 GCA_041913405.1 Dongia sp.
AGGCTGCGCGCCGAAACTCTCGCGCGCCTCAGCATCTGGATAGCCCATGGACTCGACGCCCGACTCCCCCGCCACCCCTTCGGACGCCGCCACCCCGGCCCCGGCCGCCCTCCGCACCGGCTGCGCCAACTGCCGCGATGCCAAGCCGGCTTTTCCCTTCAGCATGGCGTTCCAGCCGGTGGTCGATGTCGAGCGCCGGGCGATCGATGCTTATGAGGCGCTGGTGCGCGGGCCGAACGGCGAGGGCGCCGGGGCGGTGCTCAGCCAGCTCACGCCGGAGAACCGCTACGCCTTCGACCAGGCCTGCCGGGTGAAGGCGATCGAGCTCGCCACGGCTCTGGGATTCGGCGGGCTCGGCTTCGGCGGCGCCGGCACCCCTGGGCAGAGTCCCGCGCGGCTCAACATCAACTTCCTGCCCAACGCGGTCTACGAGCCGGCGGCCTGCATCCGCCTCACCCTGGAGGCGGCGCGCCGCACCGGCATCCCG
>JAYSFH010000251.1:3870-5980 GCA_041913405.1 Dongia sp.
CTTCCCGCTCGACCGCCTCACCTTCGAGATCGTCGAGCAGGAGGAGCTCTCCAAGGAGCCGCACCTCAAGCGCATCATCGAGGAATACAAGCGCCACGGCTTCAAGGTGGCGCTGGACGACTTCGCCACCGGCTATTCCGGCCTGGCGCGGCTCGCCGCACTCCGCCCCGACATCGTCAAGCTGGACCGCGTGATGATCCAGGACGTCCACCAGGACCGCGTGCGCCTCGCCATCGTCGCCGCGGTGGTGGCGCTCTGCCGCGAGATCGACGTCAAGCTGGTGCTCGAGGGCGTCGAGACCGCCGAGGAGGTCGCAGCCCTGAGGAGCGTCGGCGGCCGCTACATGCAGGGCTTCTATTTCGCCAAGCCCGCCTTCGAGGCGCTGCCTGGACCGCAGGCGCTGCGCTGGCCGGCGGCGGGAGAGTTCGATTGCGCCGGGGCCGCCGCCTAGAGCGAGCTTCGTTTCTCCGCGCGTCGTGGTCCGCGAAGGCGGACCATCCACGAATTTGCATCCGCTCGCGCTCATTCAACCGGCGGCCATTCGGCCGCTGCAGCATCCGCCCTTACAGCATCTGCTTCGCATAAGGCCCGATATCCGGGCAGATCTGATCGACCGCCTTCAGCACCTGCGCGTTGCGGGCCGGCGCTTCCTTCTTCGAGATCGTGAACCACTTTTTCTGCAGCGGCGGGTCGTTGGGGGCGCGGCGGTCGAGGATGTCGGCGAGCTTGGCGGCGTCGGCCTCCGGGATGTCCGCGACGATCGCCTGGGCGAGGCACTTTGCCGTCCGCTTCTTGTCGAGCTTGGGGACGATCCCGCTCGCCTCGACCTGCTCGGTCGTCATCAGCACCAGCCGGCCGGCCAGCCGCTCCTGGCCGGTGATCGCCAGCGCCGGCCCGCTCCAGCCGGCGAGCCCGGCTCCCACCAGCAAGGCCCCCGCCGCCAGGACCAGCGCCGCCACGACCAGCGCCGCGCCCTTGCTCCGCGTTGATGGCTCCGCCCGATGCAAATTCCGTCCCCCCTAATGGCTCGAACCAACCGGCCGCTGCCGCAGGCGCATCCGCCGCGGGCGCCGGGGCCGCAGGGTAGGGCGGCGGCGGGCGCTTTCGCAACCGGATCGGCGATTGTTGTCCGGGAACAAAAATGGTACAATCCTGCCCAAACCCCGCCGTCTGGAGGCGATCACGCATGACCGAGCGCCTGCGGCGCCTGCCTTCGCTCGACCCCGACCGGACCCCGACGGAATCCGCCAACCCGGACCTGACCCGGACAGAATCGGCTTTCCCCGCTCGGACCCAGACCGGATCCGCTGCCCGGACCCGCCGCCCGGACCGTCGAACCATCGCGGGCGAACCATCGCGGGCGAACCTTTACAGGGCCTTTACGCCAGCAAGCACCGGCTTCGGCCCGATGACAGCGATTTTTCACCTGCTGGACCAGGGACTTGCCTCACTTTCGCAGCCTCGAAATCGGGGCGGGTCGTAAAGGTCCCCAACGAGACCCGCGGACAGACCGGCGGACAGACCAGCGGACCGACCAGCGGGCAGACCGGCGCTCGTTCTCATCTCGTTCTTTTTGCTGGACGGAGAACGAAAGGCGTACTAAGGTCGTTTTCAGATTTCCCGGCGCGAAGCGGCCCGGGGACTGGTGTGGACGGGGTTCCCGGCATTAAGAGGAGAGGCGCAATGGCGCAGAACGTGATTCGCATTCCGGAACGGGACAATATGGACAAGAACAAGGCCTTGGACGCCGCCCTGCAGCAGATCGAACGCGCCTTCGGCAAGGGCTCGATCATGCGCCTTGGCGGCAAGGAGCAGCTGGTCGAGACCGAGGTGATCTCGACGGGCTCGCTCGGCCTCGACATCGGCCTCGGCATCGGCGGCCTGCCGCGCGGCCGTATCGTCGAGATCTACGGTCCGGAATCCTCGGGCAAGACCACCCTGGCGCTGCAGGTGATCGCCGAGGCGCAGAAGTCCGGCGGCGCCTGCGCCTTCGTCGATGCCGAACATGCGCTCGACCCGACCTACGCCAGGAAGCTCGGCGTCCAGGTCGATGACCTGCTGATCTCCCAGCCCGACGCCGGCGAGCAGGCGCTGGAGATCGCCGACACCC
>JAYSFH010000252.1:0-5979 GCA_041913405.1 Dongia sp.
AGCAGCCAGTCCTGGCCGAGTTGCCCGGCCATGCTCGGCACCGCGGCGCCGGTGCGCGCGGTCACCATCAGGCCGGCGAGCGCAGCGAGCGCCCCGGTCAGCGCATGGCAGGCGATGAACATCTGACCGGTGCGCACGCCGGAGACCTCCGCCGCGCGCGGGTTGGCGCCGGCAGCCAGCATGCGGCGCCCGAGCGTGGTGTAGCGGTAGAAGACCGAGAGCGCGATGCAGACTGCCAGCGAGACCGCCAACAGCGCCGAGACCTTGCCGCCGAGTTTCAGCCGGCCGAGCGCCGCGACCTCCGGCGGCAGGCCGCGGAAGGCCTCGGCCTTGGTGAGAAAGATCATCACGCCGAAGAAGATGCTCATGCTGGCCAGCGTGATGATGAAGCTGTGCACGCCGCTGCGCACCACCGTGTATCCGTTGATCGCGCCCAGCAGCGCGCCGAACAGGATGGCGCCGGGAATCGAGGCCACGAGCGGCAGGCCGAGGCGCTCGCAGAGCCAGCCGAAGGCCATGGCGGCGCAGACCCCGATGGCGCCGACCGAGAGATCGAGGCCGCCGGTCACGATGACCGCCATCATGGCGAGGCCGATCATGGTGTCGATGCCGATCTGCCGCCCGATCGCAAACAGGCTGAAGGGCGAGCTGAATCCGGGCAGCGCGCTCGCGAATACGGCGAAGGCGAGCGCGATCAGCACGGCGAGGCCGAACTCGTTGCTGAACAGAATGCGCTGGATCCGGGATGTACCGCCGGCGGCCTCGAAGGCCGCCGGCGGGTTGGTTTCGATACTCACGCGACTACTTGCAGGCCAGGAAATCCTTGTCGAAGTTCTCCTTCAGCGTCTTGGTGATGCCGCGCATGGCGTCGACATAGGTATCGACCTGTGAGGCATCGACGAAGACCGTGCCGGAATCGACGAACTTTGCGGTCAGCGCGTTCTTGGCCCAGGGCGCGCTCTCCTTGATGGTGCAGCCGGAGCGCAGCTTGTCGAGCACATACGAGCCGACATAGCCCTGGCCGTAGGGGTTCTGCAGCATGGTGCCGTTGACGAAGCCTTCCTTGATCGCCTTCAGCACCACCTCGTCATGGTCGATGCCGACCATCTTGATCCGCTTGTCGCCGATCTTGCGCAGCGAGTTGGCCGCGGTGACGGCCGGGACCCAGGCGGTGGTGACGATCCCGTCCACCTCGGCGGCATGGGCCGCGAGATAGGCGTTGATCTTCTCCTCGGCCGGCTGCGGCGCGTCGATGTCGGCGATCACCTGGATCACCTTCACCGCGCCGTTGGTCTCGTCCGCCGCCTTCTGCACCGCGTCGATGCGGAGTTGGGTGTTGGGATCGACCAGGAAGCCGGTGAAATGCGCGATGGAGCCCTTGCCGCCCATCGCCTTGATCAGCTCCTTGGTGCCGAGATAGGCGGAGTTGGCGACATCGGTGCCCATGCAGAACAGGGCCGGCGTCGGATCCTTCAGGCATCCGGCCAGCGCCAAGGCCTGGCCGCCGTTATCGACGATCTCCTGCACCACCGGCGTGGTGCCGACCGCATCGCCCGGGAAGATCAGGAAGGAATTGTAGCCCTGGCTGAGCAGGCTCTCGAGCAGCTGGCTCTGCTGCGAAAGCTCCCACTTCTGCGGCACCCGATAGTCGGCGGCGCCGAGCCCGAAATCCTTCACCGCGTCCTGGCCGGCCTGCTCCCAGGCCGAGAAATAGGGATGCGGGCCGCCCGGCACCAGGGCGACCTTGGTCGCAGGATCGGCATAGGCCGCGCCAGCCAGCAGCAAAGTCGATACAGCAGACAGAGTGAGGGTGCGTAAAGCTTGTTTCATAATTCCTCCCGGGGTGTCGCTTCAGGCGGCGCTTGTCATTCCGGCCGCTCAGTGGGATGCTAGTATACAAGTTCGGACCCGGTCAACGCGGTTCCGGGGAGCAAGATGCCGAGAGCCGGTCTGAAACTGCAAACGTCGGAGAGATTCGAGGTCGACCCCAAGCTTCCGGCCGCCGAGCAGGTCTATCGCGGCTTAAGGGAAGCGATCCTCACCTGCCGGCTGGAACCCAACGAGGCGATCAGCGAGAACCGGCTCTGCGGCCTGTTCGGGGTGTCGCGCTCGCCGGTCCGGACCGCGATCACCCGCCTGGGCGAGGACGGCCTGATCGACATCTTCCCGCAGCGCGGCACCTTCGTGGCGCCGATCAAGCTCAGGCAGGTGCGCGAGGCGCAGTTCGCGCGCTCGGCCCTGGAGGTGGCATTGGCCGCCGAGGCGGCGAAGCACTGGCGGGACAGCGACACCCGGGCGCTCAAGGCCAATCTCGAACAACAGAAGCGGCATGCCAAGGCAGGCGACGGCTGGGGTTTCTATTGCGACAACGAGAGCTTCCATCAGGTGATCGCGCTGGCGGCCCGGCTGGAGGGCGTCTGGGACACCGTACAGAGCGTCAAGACGCTCTGGGACCGCATCGGCCACATGGCCAATCGCGTTCCGGCACACATGGCCGAGATCATCGAGGAGCACCGCGCCATCATCGACGCGCTCGACTCGCGCGATGGCAAACGTGCGGCGGCGGCCATGAAGTTGCACTTGAAGTCCGTCGATCATGCGATCGCGCGGCTCAAGCCCGAACACACGGACTACTTTGTGGATGAGTGACGCGCTTCCCTAGCGCGTCGCCAAATAGGCAAGTCCCGCGATCAACAGGACTGCGATCACCGCCCCAGCGCCGAGAATCACATAAGCCCCGCGGTTGACGTTGGCCTTGATCTTCTGAAACTCGGCGCGGTCGTTGACGTTGGGGAACGGGCCGTTCGGCACGGCGACGCCGAGGAACTGGCACAAGGGTCCCCAGCCCTGGTTGGCGGTGAAGACCAGCAGCCGCTCCTGCGGCACCGCGGCCTTCACCTCCTCG
Organism: Dongia sp.; assembly: GCA_041913405.1. Classification (GTDB taxonomy): domain Bacteria; phylum Pseudomonadota; class Alphaproteobacteria; order Dongiales; family Dongiaceae; genus Dongia. The sequence goes on from JAYSFH010000252.1 coordinate 2,906, forward strand.
ATATGCCGGTTGTAGAAGGCGGTGGCTTTCGCGCGATCCGGCATGGTGTCGCGGTGCAGGTGTTGCCAGATCAGCTTATGCGACATGGTGCCGAACTTGCAGCCGAATGGCGTCACCGCTTTCAGCAGCTTGAACTGCCAGGTGTTCTCGGTGAAGTAGATCGTCTCCATCACGCTCTCGTACCAGGCATCGGCGCCCTTCGGGTGCAAGGTCAGCAGCACCTTGGCCTCCGGATAGAAGCGGATCAGCTCGCGCCAGACGCAGCACGCCGGGTTGTCGACGCTGGCGGTGTATTGGCCAAAAACGTCCTCCCAGTCGTCCCGGGGCCGGTCGGGCGCGTCGGCGACCCGGCGCCAGAAATCGAGATGCGCCTTCTTGTTGGCCGGTTTCCCCAGCACTTCGATCATGTGATAGCAGGGGAAGCCGAGTTGCTTCAGGGCGGTATAGGTCGACATGGTCCCGGTGCGGCCGAAACCGGCCCCCACGATTTGCAGCGGCATTGTTGTTCTCCCCTGGTTCCGGTCATTGTTCCCATACAATCGGCCACCGGACAATCGGGTGGGCAATCGGGCTGCAATAGGGATCACAAACCGCGCAGATTCGCCATGCGGGGCGCGGATGCCGCATTGCGCCAGGAGCCGCCGGGCGGTATTTTCCGCGCCGTTTTCCCCGTCCCGCCAGAAGTGAGAATCATGGCCTTCATTGCCGAACGCCTCGACCGGATCCAGCCCTCACCCACCATCGCCGTCACGAGCAAGGCGCGGCAGCTGAAGGCGGAAGGCCGCGACGTGATCGGCCTCGGCGCCGGCGAGCCGGATTTCGAGACGCCGGACAACATCAAGGAAGCCGCGATCAAGGCGATCCGCGACGGCGACACCCGTTACACCAACGTGGACGGCACCGACGCGCTGAAGAAGGCGATCATCGCCAAGTTCAAGCGCGAGAACGGCCTCGACTACAAGATGGACCAGATCACCGTCGGCACCGGCGGCAAGCAGGTGCTGTTCAACGCCCTGGTCGCGACCTTGAACGCCGGCGACGAAGTCATCATCCCGGCGCCCTACTGGGTCTCCTATCCGGACATCGTGCTGCTGGCCGACGGCAAGCCGGTGATCGTCGAATGCGGCGAGAACCACAAGTTCAAGCTCACCGCGGAGGCGCTCGAAGCGGCGATCACGCCGAAGACCAAGTGGCTGATCCTGAACTCGCCGTCCAACCCGACCGGCGCCGCTTATAGCGCGGCGGACCTGCGCGCGCTCGCCGACGTGCTGCTGAAGCACCCGCAAGTGCATATCCTGACCGACGATATGTACGAGCACCTGCTCTATGACGGCTTCAAGTTCGCGACCATCGCCCAGGTCGAGCCGAAGCTCTACGACCGCACCCTGACCATGAACGGCGTCTCCAAGGCCTATTGCATGACCGGCTGGCGCATCGGTTACGCCGGCGGCCCGGCCCCGCTGATCAAGGCGATCGCCAAGATGCAGTCGCAGTCGACCTCGAACCCCTCCTCGATCTCGCAGGCGGCGGCGGTCGAGGCGCTCAATGGCCCGCAGGACTTCATCCCGAAGAACAACGCGGTGTTCAAGGAACGCCGCGACCTGGTGGTGAAGATGCTGAACCAGGCGCCGGGCCTGCATTGCCACACGCCGGAGGGGGCCTTCTACGTGTATCCCTCCTGCGCCGGCTGCATCGGCAAGACCACGCCGCAGGGCAAGAAGCTCGCGACCGACGACGACGTCGTGACCTATCTGCTGGAAGCGGAAGGTGTGGCCGCGGTGCAGGGCTCGGCCTTCGGCCTCTCGCCCTATTTCCGCATCTCCTACGCGACCTCGACCGAGGCACTGAAGGAGGCGTGCACCCGCATCATCCGCGCCTGCCAGGCGCTGAAGTGACGAGCCTTCCATAGGCTCGTCATGGTACGCGAAGGCGTACCATCCACGAGTTTGCATCCGTCGCTCGATAGAAACTCGTGGATGGTCGGCCTGCGCCGACCATGACGACCGAGTGGAGGCTCTCTATGAGTTTTAGGGCCTGGACACCGCACCGGCGCATGGCAAGCTGATCTCCTCACCGGGGAGAGCCGCATGTCGCCTGACTCATCGCGCCCGTATAAGCCCGCGAACCCCTATCCCTTCACCCGCGCCAAGCGGACGCCGCCGACGGCGCTGATCGACACCGAGGGCCAGGTCGATATGCGGCGGCTGCGCAAATACCGGCTCGACCGGGTGCGCGCCGAGCTGAGGAAGAACGATTTCGCCGGCATCGTCCTGTTCGACCCGATCAACATCCGCTACGCGACCGGCAGCCGGAACATGGCGGTCTGGACCCTGCACAATGCGGGACGCTACGCCTTCGTGCCGACCGAAGGTCCGGTCGTGCTGTTCGAGTTCCACGGCTGCGCCCATCTCAACGAGGGTCTCGAAACCATCACCGAGATCCGCGGCGCCAAGGCCTGGTACTTCTACGCTGCGGGGCCGCTGGTCGAGAAACGCGCCGGACAATGGGCGGCCGAGATCGCCGACCTGGTGCAGGCCCATGGCGGCGGCAATAAGCGCCTCGCCCTCGATCATTGCGATCTCGCCGGCGCCCGCGCGCTGCAGAAGCTCGGCATCGATGCGCATGAAGGCGAAGGCGTCATGGAGTTCGCGCGACGGATCAAGTCGCCGGACGAGATCGCCTTGATGGGCGTCTCGATTGCGGTCTGCGAGACCGGGATGGCGCGGATGCGCGACGCTCTCGAACCCGGCATCACCGAGAACCAGCTCTGGGCCAAGCTGCACGAGACCAACATCGCCATGGGCGGCGAATGGATCGAGACCCGCCTCTTGGCATCGGGAGGCCGCACCAATCCCTGGTTCGCGGAATCCAGCGACCGCATTATCCGCCCGGGCGAGCTGGTCAGCTTCGACACCGACCTGATCGGCCCCTATGGCTATTGCGCCGACCTCTCGCGTACCTATTTCTGCGGCCCCGGCAAGCCGACGCCGAAGCAGCGCGAGCTCTACCGCCTCGCCTGGGAGCAGATCCATTTCAACATCGACGTGCTGAAGCCGGGCCTCACCTCGAAGGAG
>JAYSFH010000253.1:0-5973 GCA_041913405.1 Dongia sp.
GTTTCGCCTCTCCGCGCTGAATGCAATCGCGCAGGTGCGGAAGGCGCTGGACGGCAACCTGGATCGTGTCAGCCGTATCGTCCGGCTGGAAGGCACCTTCGGCTGCGCGCCGGGCTTCACCGATCACCCGAAGGTGCTGAACGGCGCCTCGCATATCGTCAACGAGGTGTTCGGGCCGCGCGGGCTCCACACGCGGATGGTGCAGGCCAACCCAGAGATGGCGCTGGATTGCGCGACCCTGGTGGTGCTGTTCGCGGAGATCAGCTGACGTTCTTCGCGTGATCGGGGCCGTGGGGGATGACGGCTTGCGCGGTGCCGAGACAGAGGGTGTAGGCGATGGCGGCGACCACCGCGGTCATCACCCAGGCCGCGATCATGAAACGCGGCAGTTCCAGCCTGAAGCCCCGCATGTGACCTCCCCGATAAAATCGGTCCCGACGTCACATCAGCTTAGGCGATGATTGTGAAAACTTCGTAACGGTGAAGCGGTTAGCGAGGCCGCGCCGGCGGAATCCGCACAATCCGGTGCAGGATTCTTCCGAATCCGTCCGAGATTGGAGACCTATATAGACTCGTCATGCCAAGGCTTGGCCTTGGGATGGCGAACGAGTGGGGTGCGGGCAACGGAAAACCGCCTGCGTGATCCTGCAGTGGCGTTCCTCTGGGCTAACTCTCTTGCTTCGCCATCTCGCGCAGGTTGGCTTCGAAGACTTCGGGGGGCTGGCCGCCGGAGATGAGATACTTGCGGTTGACGATGATCGCCGGGACCGAATTGATGCCGGCGGCGAGCCAGGCCTGCTCCTCCTGGCGGACGTCGGCGGCGTAGCGGTCGGTGCTTAGGATCGCGCGGGCTTCGTTCGGATCGAGACCGGCTTGCTGCGCGGCGGCGACCAGCACTTCCGCATCGGCGACGTTGCGGGCGTCGGTGAAATAGGCGCGCAGCAGCGCGTGTTTCAGCGCCGGCTGCTGCGCCGGCTGGGCCACGCCGGCCCAATGCAGCAGGCGATGCGCGTCGAAGGTGTTGTAGATCCGCTCCTGCGGATTCATGGTGAAGCCGACCGCGGCCGCGCGCTGGCGGATGTGCTCGCGCGACGCGGCAAACTCTTCTTTCGAGCGGCCGTATTTCTTCGCGAGATGCTCGTCGCGGTCCTCGCCCTCGGGCGCCATATCGGGGTTGAGCTCGAAGGGCTGGAACTGGATCTCCGCTTCGACCTCGCCCTCCAGGCGCTGCAGCGCGGTCTCGAGGCTGGCGAGGCCGACGGCGCACCAGGGGCACACCACGTCGGAGACGAAATCGATCTGAATCTTCTTGGCCGCCATGGGGTGCTCCTCGGTTTGCTGCCGCTTATATGACCGGGCGCGCGCGGCTATGCCAGCGCCGCGGCTATGCGGTGCAGGGCGGCCAGGGTTGCGCGCTCCTTGACCGTGTCGGTGAAGGTGGGCCAGGTCGAGAGCTTGACCACCACCATGTCGTGCTCCCAGGAGATCCAGATCAGCTGGCCGAAGACGCCGACGCACATCAGGGTCCGCGACCGCGGGTCCTCCAGCCAGAACTGGTTCTTGTAGGAGCCCTGGTCCAGGATCTCCCAGTATTGCGGCCCGTGGCGGCCGCCGTTGCGCGCGGCCTCGACCCAGGCCGCCGGCACGATGCCGGCGCCGGTCTCCAGGATCATCTGGCCGAAGCGGCCGTAGTCGCGGAGCGTGGCGTTGAAGCCGCCGCAGGCCAGCGCATAGCCGGCGCAATCGACGGTGAAATTGGCGCTCTCCTCGACGCCGAGCTTCTGCCAGATCTCCTCGGACACGAGCTCCGGCAGGCGCTTGCCGGTGACGCGTTCCATGCAGAAGGCGATGACGTCGGTCTCGATCGAGCGGTAGTTGAACGCGGAGCCATGCGGGCGCTCGAGGGTCTTCAAGCTGAGGATCAGTTCCCAGATATGCTCCGGCCATTTGAAATCGGGATCGCTGCCGGGCGGGATCGGCTTCCAGCCGCAGGCGACGTCCATCTGCCCGACCTCGCAATAGCGGTCGGTGTAGTCCTCGCTGAACTTGACGCCGCTGCGCATGTCGAGGACCTGCTGCAGGGTGGCGCCCTGGTAGGCGGTGGCAGCGAGCTCCGGGAGATAATCGGTTACCCGTCGCGCGGGATCGAGCAGGCCGCGGCCGACCAGGATGCCGCAGACCGCGGACGTCACCGACTTCGCCATCGATTGCGAGAGATGCAGCGAGCGCGCGGTCATGCCGTTGAAGTAGCGCTCGGTGCGGATGCTGCCGCCTTTCAGCACCAGCAGGCCGTCGGTGAAGGTCTCGTCGAGCAGGCCGGCGAGCGTGGTCGTGCCGCCGTTGCAGCTGATGACTTCGAGCGCGTCGAGGTCGCGTTCGTCGCGCGGCAGCTTCCGCGCATGACCGCCGCCGCGCCAGACCTCCCGGGTCGGCACCAGCTCGCGGACATGCTGGAAGGCCCAGCGGTTCCAGGGCGGCCGGTCCCAGTCGAGCTTCGGCACAACATGGGCGGGCGGCGATCCTTCCATGATCGCCGGCGACGGCTCAGCGTTGAGGCTTGAGATGGACATTCTTTCCCCCGATGCTTATCGGCCCCGGCACGCGCTCCCAGCCGTCGGGAATCCAGCGGTAGACCGATTTCGAGATCGGCCGCTCGCTTTGACCCGCAATATCCGCCGCCGCCTCGTGCATGGCGATGATCGAATCGTCGTCGATCTCGCGCGCATAGAGCAGCGTGTCCATGGCCGGGACCGCGACCAGCAGGCCTTCCTCGTAGCGTTCCGCGAGATCGGCCCAGGCTTCGTGCAGGGCGAACCAGCTGGAATGATAGACATCACCGGAGAGCATGCCGATGCCGTCCTCGAAATCCTCCAGGCTCTCCTCAAAGTCTTCGAGCTCGTCGGCCTGGTTCGCCTTGGCCACGGCCATCGCTTCTGACGGCGTGAGCCGAAGCGCCTTGAAATCGGGGGTCGACGCCGAGCGCAATGCGGTCGGCAGGTCGATATAGCAGGCGGCCGACAGATCATCGGCCAGGGACTCGGTCGCCATATCGAAGCCCTTCTCCGCTGCAGCCTGCCGGGCCCGGTCGATGTAATCCTTGGGGCGGACCACGATGCGCAGCATCGATCGATCGATCGGCGCATTCATGCCCGCGAGATAGCCACGGGCCTTCTCGATATAGCTGTCCAGCCATTCCGCACTCTCGCGGGGATGGCTCCGGCAGAAATCGAACGCCCGGTCGAGGTTGCAGACGAGCGGATCGCCCGGCGACTGGACCTTGATCGTGAGTGGGCCCTCGATGCTCACGGGATAGTCCGGCATCGCCCGCCGGAAGCGGTCCGCCATGAAGGCGGTGAAGCCTTGCTCGTCCATCGGCACTCGGTCGGATGTCATCGGGTCACTCCTTCCATGCGGGTCACAAGTTGCTGCCCTTCAGGCTGTAATCGTGCCGGTGATCGCCGATCAGCCAGAGCATCTTGTCGAAGACCTGGAACGGGCTCGCGGTCGAGACGGCGCGGCCGGCCTCGGCGATGAGATGGATGATCTCCGGCCGGCAGCGGGTGTAGAGCGCGGCATGCGATTGGATGAAATCCTTGTAGTACCAGTGATCGACCAGCTTCTTGTCGCCGAAGTCCCAGCGCACGTAGCCGTCGTGGTCGTCATAGCGCCGCTCCTCGACGATGCGCTCGTAGGGCGTCTCGAGCTGGACCGCCTTCAGCAGCTTCACCAGGAAGGCGATGCCGTTGACGGTGGCACTGTCATAGACCGGCGCCGCTTCCGGAAAGCGGGCCCAGAGCAGGCGCGAGGTGAGCACCATGAAGCTGCGGCTCTTGTCGTCCCGGGCGATCGCGGCGCGCAGGGTGTCGAAGGCCGAGGAGAGCTCGGCGGCGTCGAGCCGGTCCAGGACCGGCAGAACCTGCCGCGCCAGATGGTCGGCCGAGGCCGGGCCGGTGCGGTGGTAGGTAAGCCATTCCACCAAGGCGGTGGCGCGTTCCTCGACCGGACGGTCCTGGGCCGCCGCCGCCCGGATCGCCGCCTGGTCACGCTGGAAGGATCCGGCCTTCAGATTGGCGGGGTCGAGCAACAGGGCCGCTGCCTGGAAATAGCGCCGCACCAGTTGCCCCCAGACCGTCGAATCCATCTCGCCAATCCCCGAACGTCCCGAATTAACACTTTAGCTCCCGATTCGATCGCTGGCACGGGCTTTGCGACATCTCCGAGGCGACGGCATGAAGGGCAGATTTTGCCCGCTCCAATGTTAGTGAGGCAGGACAATGTCAGGGATCGGTGGATTGAGCTTCGGTTTGGTGACGACACCGTCTTTGGGCCCTTCATTGGGTACGGCCCAGACCGGCTTGGACGACGACGCCAAGGCCGGCAGCAGCGCGGTCGATGAGTTCCTGGCCTATATGAAGAAGTCCCTGGCCGAGCGCATGGCCGATGCCTGGCTCGCGGCCCATGGCCTGGACCGCGCGAAGCTGAAGGCGATGAAGCCCGACGAGCGCGAGGCGGTGCTGAAGCAGATGGCCGAGGAGCTGAAACAGCAACTGCAGCAGGCCACCGCCGCCGCCAAATCCGCGCGCCGGACCGAAGCGGCCTGATTCACCCACGGGCTATTCACCATTGGCCTGTTCACTATTTTGGGCGATTCCGTGATTTGACAGGGCGCCACGGCTGCGCCAGCGTAAGGCCAAAGATTTCCCGGGGGCTTTACGTTGATGGAACGGTTGGCGGCGCGGCGCGCAGTTTGGCGCCGGCCCGGCTTGATCCTCTTCCTGTTCGCGATGCTCGGCGCAACCCAGTGGGCGGCGCCGCAGTGGATCGCGTCGGGGGCGCAGGCCGACGATTTCGCACTGCCTAAGGCCAAGACCGCGGATCTCAAGAAGCTCACCCTGCATGTCAGCCAGTATCACGTGGTCCACGCCAAGCCCGGCATGGACGTCGAGCTGCTGAACATGGACGACGAGCCGCTCGGCGTCGGACTCTCACGCGGGGATTTCTGCACCGCCGCGCTGCAGGGCACGGTAGAGGTTTCCGGCGTGCTCTACAGCGTCGCCGGCAAGGGCGGGGACAGCCTGGTCGATTGCGCGCTGCCGGAGTTCTCCTGTCCGCGCTGCGCCGCCTTCGATCTCGGCAGCAACCGCTTCGTCCGACTGACCAGCTCGGACGGGCTCGGCGCCAAGGCCTACGGCCTGGTCCCCTATCGCACCATCGCGGTCAAGTCCGGCCGGCTGAAGCTCGGCACCGTGGTCTACATCCCGGCGGCGCGCGGCTTGAAGCTGCCGAACGGCCAGAAGCATGACGGCTATTTCCTGGTCGCCGATGTCGGCGCGATGGACGAGAACCAGATCGACCTCTACACCGGCACCAAGCCGCTCCGCTGGAAGATCCTCGGCAGCGGTACAAGGCACAGCCGCAGCGTCGCCGCCTATGTCATCACCGACCCCGCGGTGGTGAAGCCGCTGAAGGCCGCCCACAGCGCTTCCGCCGCGGCCGCCTCCGCCGAATAGCCGCGTCCTTATTCCGGGAACCGAAGCGACCTGCCCCCGTTTCGAACCGGGATGGGGCTCGCCGAGGTCGCAATGCATTTCATCGAAAATCACACCGGGAGTTCGGTGCCGAGTGGCAGCGCGGGCATCGCAGCCTTCGAGATCGGCGACCGCTCGATCACCGTGCGCTTTGCGGAGGGCGGGACCTATCTCTACGACCAGGTGAAGCCCGGAAAGGTGCATTTGGCACAGATGATCGCGCTGGCCCGCGCCGGCGCCGGGCTCGGCACCTATATCAGCCAGCAGGTCCGCGGCAACTACGCGCGGAAGATCGACTGAGGCGGGTGTTCGCCGGGTGATCCAGGACGGCTTGCGCGCCGTATGAGGTTGGTGGCATGGCGCCGAGTTGGATGATCATGAAAGCCTTCCTCCTCCCCTATTTCGTTTCCGGACTGAGCTTTCTGGCGCTGGACGCGGTCTGGCT
>JAYSFH010000254.1:0-853 GCA_041913405.1 Dongia sp.
AGTCGGTTTCGACCGCGGTGTGCGCCCGGGCATGGCAGGCCGCGATTTCCGCCTGCAAGGCATAGGGCCCGAGGCCGATGCTCTGGGTCGCCGCCGCGCGCTCGGCACGGTCCAGCGCCGCGAGGCCGCGGCGGATCAGCAGGTGGTCCCAGCGCGCGCGGTCCTGCTCCAGCAGCAGAATTGGATCGCCATTCGGCGCGACGCGGGCATGCAGCCGCGAGGCCTGGATCTCCATCAGCGCGGTGAGGCCATGCACCTCCGGCTCATGCACCGCGAGCTCGGCCAGGATCCGGCCGAGGCGCAGGGCCTCGTCGCACAAGCCCGGCCTGACCCAATCCTCGCCGGAAGTCGCGGTATAGCCTTCGTTGAAGATGAGATAGATGACCTCCAGCACCGAGCCCAGGCGTGATTCCATCTCCTCACCGCGCGGGACCTCGAACGGCACCTTGGCCTCGGTGAGCGCGCGCTTGGCGCGCACGATGCGTTGCGCCATGGTCGGCTCGGCGACCAGGAAGGCGCGGGCGATTTCGTCGGTCTGCAGGCCGCCGACCATCCGCAAGGTGAGCGCGGCGCGCGCCTCGGTCGACAGCACGGGATGGCAGGCGGTGAAGATCAGCCGCAGGACGTCGTCGCCGACCGGGTCGTCAAGTGCGGCGTCCCAGTCGGGCATTTCCTGCTCCTGGGCTTCCAGCTCGCGCCCGATCTCCACATGCTTCTTCGCCTGCATCACGCGGCGGCGGATTCCGTCGATGGCGCGGTTCTTGGCGCTCTGCATCAGCCAGGCGCCGGGCTTGTCGGGAATGCCGGATTCCGGCCATTGCCGCAGGGCCGCCTCCAGCGCGTCCTGCGCCAG
>JAYSFH010000254.1:863-5947 GCA_041913405.1 Dongia sp.
CAGTTCTTCCGCCTGGCCGACGTCGAGGGTGATGCGAGTGAGGCCCGCGATCAGCTTCGCCGCCTCGATCCGCCAGACCGCATCGATCGTGCGGTGAATGTCGGGAGTCTCGGTCGCCACCATGGCGACTGGGTAGCATGGCCAAGGGGGAGAGGCGAGATGTCTCTCCAGTCTCCGCCGTCATGCCCGGGCTTGGCCCGGGCACCCCTGAGTTTGATGCAAGCGAGCGGAAATTCAGGAGTCCTCGGGTCAAGCCCGGGGATGGCGATTGAGATTGTAATGAGCGAGCTGCCCGCACGGCAGAAACTCACTTCTTCTTGGTCTTCTTCGCGCTCTTCTTCGCCGCCTTCTTGCGCTTCTTCTCCAGCGCCTTGCGGATCTTCGGCTCGTGCTTGGCCGCGGCCTGGACTTCCGGCGTGAAGTCTTCCCACTCCTGGATCTGGCGGATCTCGATGGTCATGTCGTCGCCGCCGGGGCATTTCTTCGCCCATTGGATCGCCTCGGCCTTGGACTTCACGTCGATCATCCAGAAGCCGCCGACCACCTCCTTCGCCTCGGGAAACGGCCCGTCCTTCACCTGGGGCTTGCCGCCGGGGAAGGTGACGCGAACGCCGGTCGAGGGCGGATGCAGCCCTTCCATCGCCAGCACCACGCCGGCCTTCAGCAGCGCGTTGTTGTACTTGTCCATCGCGCCGACAGTCTCGGCATCCGGCATCGCGTCGGCCGGGGCGGTGTCGTATCCCTTCGGGATCACGATCATCATGAAACGCATGGTCGTTCTCCGTCGCTTACATCGGTTGGGGGACGATGACCATCCAGCCGAGGCCGAACTTGTCGGCCAGCATGCCGAAGGCCGGCGAGAAGAAGGTCTTGCCGAGCGGCATGCGGACCTGCCCGCCGTCGCTCAAGGCCTTGAACACCCGCTGCGCCTCCGCCTCGTCCTTGCAGTTGTAGGTCAGCGAGAAGCCTTCGAACTTTGGCGCCCCGCCGCAGAAGCCGTCGGATCCCATGATCGTCGAGCCGGCGACATCGAAGTTCATATGCATGACCTTGTTCTCGCCGCCCGGCGGAATGCTGCCGGGCTGCGGGTCCGGCATGTCCTTGTACTTCATCACCATCTCGTTCGTGGCACCGAGCGTCTTCTTGTAGAAGGCCAGGGCTTCCTCGGCGCGGCCTTCGAAGAACAGATAGGGTTGGATCGTCATTTCTCTCTCCTGCCTTGTTTGATTGGTCGCGTTACTTCTGGATCTTCGACTTCATTTCTTCGAACTTGCCGATCGCATCCTTGGCGGCCTCGATGCTGGCAAAGTCCTCGAGCTCGTAGAGCTGGCGCACCTCGATCTCGCATTCATGGTCGAAATGCGGCTTCGGGAAGCGGCGGGTCCATTCCAGCGCCTCCTCGCGGGTCTTGGTCTGGATCAGCGTGTAGCCGGCAATCATCTCCTTCGCCTCGGTGAAGGGACCGTCCACCACGCTCCGCTTGTCGCCGCTGTACTTGATCTTCCAGCCGGCGGAACTCGGCTGCAGGCCGGAGGCGTCAAGCAGCACACCGGCCTTCACCAACTCGTCGTGATAGACCTGCATGGCCTCGAACAGCTTCTCGGCATTGTCGGGAAACTTGCCGGCTTCGGTGTCCTTGGTGGCCTTCACCATGATCATGAAACGCATCTCACTCTCCCTTTCGCGGTTCCCTGCTGGGTCCCTGTAGAGACGTCGAAGCAACGGGCCTGCAATCGACAGGATCGACCGGAAATCGACGATATTTTTACCGACGCCACCCTGTCATTTTCGGCTATTCCCTAAGTCGTTGAAAATATTGCATGGTATGGGGAAGCCGTGCGCGGACGCGGCAATTCAGGGGGCGTTCATGACGGTTATGCGTCTCTTCCTGGGAGCAATGCTGTTGCGGGCGGCGGTCGGCGCCGCGGTCGCCGATCCGGTAACGGTCGAAGGCATCACCTTTTCCGATGAGCGGGGGAATTTCAAACTGGTCTCGGTGACCGGCAAGGGCAGCATGGAAGACCCCTTCGTGGTGAAGGAGGAGGTGACCGGTCCCAGCGATCCGGTCCTGGTGATCAAGGGATTCAGCCGCGACTTCGGCAACCGCGTCGCAACCCAGCATACGGCGGCCTTCGCGATGGTGAAGATCGTCGTCAACAAGACCGGCCGCGCCTGGCAGGGCTACCAGCTCGAGCTGCGCGAGATCGAGAACCGGCCGAGCACCTACGAGGACGGCTTGAGCTTCGGCCAAGCCTCGACCGTCGCAGATCAATACGTCAACAGCAGCCTGCCGCATTCCCAGCGCCTGGATGAGCCCGAGGATTCGCTCGGCTTCGGCGGCGATTCCATCCTGCCCGGTGCCGAGGCGACCTTCCGCTTCATCATCTCCGACATGTCGCCGCTCTACCGCTTCTACCTGGTGCAGCGCCCGCAACAACCGCTGTCCTGAGGCGGGTCTCGCCCTCCCTGCGACTCTACTGTATGTTGAGCGCGCAATGAGGGTTCGGCACGGCATTGAGATCAGGCGAAGGATCGGAACGGCACTCGGGCTGTTGTTGCTGCTCGCCGTCGTCGCGATCTCGACCCTGGCTTTTGCCTTTACCGCGCCGGAGCGCACCGGCTGGGTCACGGATGAGGCCGGCATCCTCGACCGTGACACCGCCGCCGGGATCGCCACCACGCTCAGTGACCTGCAGCGCAAGACCGGCGCCGAGGTGGTCGTGGTCACGCTGAAGAGCCTTCAAGGCGCCTCCATAGAGACCTGGGGCAATGTGCTGGGCGAGAGCTGGGGCGTCGGGCGCGGTGGCGACACCGGCGCGCTGCTGATCGTGGCGCCGAACGATCGCAAAGTGCGGATCGCGGTCGGTTACGGCCTCGGCAACCGCATTTCGGATCCGATCGCCGAGGCGATCATCGCCGACCACATCCTGCCTTATTTCCGCCACGGCGATTTCGTCCAGGGCGTCCGGTCCGGCGTCAGCAGCATCGTGCTGCAGCTCGACCGCCCGCGCGGCACCGCCGCTCTGCCGGGCAGCACCGATGTCGAACGCGGCGCCTATCCGGTGCAGTTCAAGCCGCCGAGCCTCTGGCAATGGCTGCGCTGGAAGCTGACTCCGAGCCACCGGGTCCAGGGCATCGCTGTCTGGGTCACGGTCGTCGTCATTGCACTCTTCGTGATCATGATGCTGATCGAATTCGGTGGTGGCGGCGGCGGCGGGCGCGGGTGGTACGGCTATGACAACAATTCGAGCGGCAGCGGCTGGTCGGGCGGCGGCTGGTCCTCGGGCGGCGGCTTCTCGAGTGGCGGTGGCGGCGGTTCCTTCGGCGGCGGCGCCACCGGATCATGGTGATCTGGCGGCGCCGGGCGGCAAGCTGTATTTTGACCTCTAGACTTTAAGGAGTTCGCCTCGCATGCGTTACGTTGGCTTCGCCGTGCTGGCCCTGGTTGTGATCGTGATCGGCTGGGCGCTGATGAGCGTCAACGCCATCCCGAAGGACGAGGAGAGCGCCCAGGCCGCCTGGGCGCAGGTCCTCAACCAGTATCAGCGCCGCGCGGATCTTGTTCCCAACCTGGTCGCGACGGTGAAGGGCGCCGCCAAGTTCGAGCAGGATACGCTGACGGCGGTCACCGAGGCGCGGGCCAAGGTCGGCACAGTGCAACTTTCGCCGGCCGATCTCAGCAATCCTGAAAAGATGAGCGAGTTCGAGTCGAGCCAGGGTGCGCTCACGTCGGCCTTGTCGCGGCTGATGGTGGTGGTCGAGAAGTATCCCGAGCTGAAGGCGACGGAGAATTTCGCCAACCTCCAGGCTCAGCTCGAGGGCACGGAGAACCGCATCGCCGTCGCGCGCATGGATTTTATCAACGCGGTCCGGGTCTACAACACCGACTTGAAGACCTTCCCCGGCGTGATCTGGCATTCGATCCTCTACGCCGACCGCGAACCGATGCAGCAGCTCCAGGTCGAACCCGCCAAGCTCGACGTGCCGAAGGTAGATTTCGGCACCAGCGGCAACTGACCTGCGGCCATCGGCATGGCTTGGCAGCAGATCGCCGGCCTGGTCCTGCTGACGCTGATCGTGCTGGTCTGCCTCTGGCCAAGCGGGCGGCGGAACGGGGATAATGGATCCGAAGACCGCGACGGCGAGAGCGGCGGCGGTCACGGCCGCGGCAGCTTCCACGGCGCCGGCGGTGCGGTGGGCGGCGCCGGCGCTTCGGCGCATTGGGGGGATTCGCATGTCGGCGCGGATGGGGGCGGACATGATTGAAATGCCCGCAGCGCCGCGCGCTCTGCTACGGGGGATTCTGGCCGGCCTGCTGCTCACCGTGGCGCTCATCGGCACGGCGCTGGCCTTTCCGACGCCGGAACGAACCGGCTGGGTGACCGATGAAGCGGGGATCCTCGACGATGCGACCAAGGCTGCCATCGCGGCCCGGCTGCAGGCGCTGAAGGACGAGACCGGAATCGAGATCGTGGTCGTGACCTTGCGCAATCTGCAAGGTCTGTCGATCGAAACCTGGGGCGAGCTGCTCGGGGAGAGCTGGGGTATCGGCCGTGCCGCCGGCAAGGACGACGGCGCACTGCTCATCGTGGCTCCCTCGGCGCGCAAGGTCCGGATTGCGGTCGGCTATGGCCTCGAAAAATCGATCCCGGATTCCACGGCGCAAATGATCATCGACCAGCAGATCATCCCGCGGTTTCGCAGCGGCGATCTGGCCGGCGGCGTCACCGCCGGAGTCAAGGCGATGACGGTCTACGCCGAAATGGGATCCCCGACGCGTGCGCTCAAGCTCGAGAGCGATCCGGATTTCCCAGCTCAGCCCAAGATTTCGCTGTCGCCGATCATGATCACTGTCGGGGTCATGATCGCCTGCGTCGTCATCCTGCTGATCCTGCATGGGGCGCGCCATGTCAGCGTCGCCGTCAGTTCTCCGCGACGCCAAGACGGTGAGGCCGGAAGCGCTGCCGGGGTGGGCACCGCGGTCGGCAAATCGGCCGCCGCGACGAAAAAGGCTACGCCCGTAACAAAGAAGGATGACGAAACCCTCGGCGACGCCATCTTCCGGGTTCTGACCTCGAACGCTA
>JAYSFH010000255.1:0-3272 GCA_041913405.1 Dongia sp.
GCTCTGGATGCCTCCGCGCCTGCCGGGCCGCCTCAAACTCCTTCAACTCAAACGCGATCAAACACCCACAATCCCGATGGGAGGACACACGTGAAACACCTGAAATCAATTCTGGCCGCTGCGGCGCTGGGCGTCTTCGCCCTCACCGCGACCGCGCAGGCCGAGGACAAGGGCCTGGTCGGCGTCGCGATGCCGAACAAGTCCTCGACCCGCTGGATCCACGACGGCGACGCCGTCGTCGAGCAATTGAAGGCGCTCGGCTACTCGACCGACCTGCAGTATGCCAGCGACGACATCCCGACCCAGCTCGCGCAGATCGAAAACATGGTCACCAAGGGCGCCAAGGTCCTGGTGATCGCCTCGATCGACGGCACCACGCTCTCCGACGTGCTGCAGAAGGCGCATGACGCCGGCATCAAGGTCATCGCCTATGACCGCCTGATCAAGAAGTCGCCGAACGTCGATTACTACGCGACTTTCGACAACTTCAAGGTCGGCGTGCTGCAGGCGACCTCGATCGTCGACAAACTCGGCCTGAAGGACGGCAAGGGTCCGTTCAACATCGAGCTGTTCGGCGGCTCGCCGGACGACAACAACGCCTTCTTCTTCTACGACGGCGCGATGTCGGTCCTGAAGCCCTACATCGACAGCGGCAAGCTGGTGGTGCAGTCCGGCCAGATGGGCATGGACAAGGTCGGCACCCTGCGCTGGCTCGCGGCGACCGCCCAGGCCCGCATGGAGAACCTGCTCTCCGCCTACTACACCGACAAGCATGTCGATGCGGTCCTCTCGCCGTATGACGGCCTCTCGATCGGCATCATCTCGGCGCTGAAGGGCGTGGGCTACGGCAGCGGCGACCTGAAGATGCCGGTGGTCTCCGGCCAGGACGCCGAGATCCCGTCGGTGAAGTCGATCATCGCCGGCGAGCAGTATTCGACGATCTACAAGGACACCCGCGAGCTCGCGAAGGTGACCGTGCAGATGGTCGATGCGGTGATGAGCGGCAAGGAGCCGGAAGTGAACGACACCAAGACCTACAACAACGAGGTCAAGGTCGTTCCCTCCTACCTGCTGACCCCGGTCGCGGTCGATGCCACCAACTGGGAGAAGATCCTGGTCGATGGCGGCTACTACAAGAAGGAAGAGATCACGCAGTAAAAGCGGGATCGCTGCTTCGACGGTCGGGCCCCGCAGCCAAGCGGGGCCCGACTTCGTTTGAGTAGCTCGAAATCCGTCCCGCCCGGCCCGTTTTGCTTGGCAAAGGCCGCCGGGTTGGGGCAAAGTCAGGGCCCTGGGTTACGCCCCTGGGTGGACTGGGAAATCCGCGAGTTTTGGGCTGTTTTGACGGTTCGCGATCGGAGGTCGCAAGCGACTGATGAATGCCATTCTTGAGATGCGAGGGATCACCAAGACGTTTCCGGGCGTGAAGGCGCTCAGCAACGTCAATCTCTCGGTGAAGGCGGGCGAAATCCACGGCATCGTCGGTGAGAACGGCGCCGGCAAGTCCACCTTGATGAAGGTCCTCTCCGGCGTCTATCCGCACGGCTCCTACGACGGCGAGATCCACTTCGCCGGCGAGGAGCGCCGCTTCCGCGGCATCGCCGACAGCGAGCATGTCGGCATCATCATCATCCACCAGGAGCTGGCCCTGGTTCCGCTGCTCTCGATCGCCGAGAACATCTTCCTCGGCAACGAGGTCGCGACGGGCGGCATCATCGACTGGAACACCGCGTTCCGGCGCACCAAGGATCTGTTGAAGAAGGTCGGGCTGCAGGAATCGCCGCAGACCCAGATCGACACGATCGGCGTCGGCAAGCAGCAGCTGGTGGAGATCGCCAAGGCGCTGTCGAAGGACGTGAAGCTGCTGATCCTGGACGAGCCGACCGCCAGCCTGAACGAGAGCGACAGCGACGCCCTGCTGGCGCTGCTGAAGGAATTCCGAGCCCAGGGCATCTCCTCGATCCTGATCTCGCACAAGCTGAACGAGATCCTGAAGGTCGCGGACAACGTCACGGTGCTGCGCGACGGCAGCACGGTCGACTATCTCGACTGCCACGCCGAGCGCATCGACGAGAACCGCATCATCAAGAGCATGGTCGGCCGCGAGCTGACCGACCGCTATCCCGAGCGTCACGCGCATCCCGGCGACGTGATCTTCGAGGTCAAGGGCTGGAACGTCCATCACGCCGTCCATGCCGACCGGCACCTGATCAAGAACGTCAACATCAACGTCAAGAAGGGCGAGGTGATCGGGATCGCGGGCCTGATGGGCGCCGGGCGCACCGAGTTCGCGATGTCGGTGTTCGGCCGCTCCTACGGCCAGAAGATCAGCGGCCAGGCCCTGATGCACGGCAAGCCGGTGGACGTCTCCACCATCAACAAGGCGATGGATGCCGGCATCGCCTATGTGACCGAGGACCGCAAGAGCTACGGCCTGGTGCTGATCGACGACATCCGGGGCAATGTCTCTCTGGCCAATCTCGACGGCATCTCCAAGCATACGGTCGTCGATGCGCAGCGCGAGATCATCGTCGCCAACAAATACCGCAAGGACCTCAACATCCGCTGCTCCAGCGTGTTCCAGCAGACGGTCAACCTCTCCGGCGGCAACCAGCAGAAGGTCGTGCTCTCGAAGTGGTTGTTCACCGGACCGGATGTGCTGATCCTGGACGAGCCCACGCGCGGCATCGATGTCGGCGCGAAATACGAGATCTACGGCATCATCAACGCCCTGGCCGAGAGCGGCAAGGCGGTGATCCTGATTTCATCGGAGATGCCCGAGCTGCTCGGCATGTCCGATCGCATTTACGTCATGAATGACGGGCGCATCGTCGGCGAGATGCCGGTCGCGGAAGCGTCCCAGGAGAGAATCATGCATACCATCATGAAGTCGTGGGAAGGCTGACCATGGCCCAGGAAACCACCGTCGCCACCTCAGGCGCGCCGCATACCTCGCTGGCGACCTATATCCGGCACAATATCCGCGACTATGCACTGCTGCTGTCGCTGATCGTCATCATGGTGTTCTTCCAGGTCGCGACCGGCGGCATCCTGTTCCGGCCGGTCAACATCACCAACCTGGTGCTGCAGAACTCCTACATCGTGATCATGGCGCTGGGGATGCTGCTGATCATCGTCGCCGGCCATATCGACCTCTCGGTCGGCTCGATCGTCGCCTTCGTCGGCGCGCTGGCCGGCGTGCTGATCGTCCAGCAGAAATGGGATTTCTCGCTGGTGTTCCTGCTCTGCATCGTCTGCGGCGCGGTGATCGG
>JAYSFH010000255.1:3282-5940 GCA_041913405.1 Dongia sp.
TTCATCGTTACCCTGGCGGGCATGCTGGTGTTCCGCGGGCTGTCGCTCTATGTGCTGGGCGGCACCTCCTATGGCCCCTTCCCGACCGGGTTCCAGCTGCTGGCCAACGGCTTCATCCCGAGCTACACCGACGATGCCATAAAGGCATTCTCGGTTTCCCTCGGCCTGCCGGCATCGTTCAGCTGGTTCTCGATGATCGTCGGCGTCCTGGTGACTGCCGCGTTGATCTATTTCAAGATCCGTGAGCGAGTGAACCAGCAGAAACACGACCTCGCGGAGGAGCCCTTCATCATCTTCGTCGGCCGGAATGTGCTGATCGCGGTCGGCTTCCTGTGGCTGACCTACCTGCTCGCCTCCGCGCGCGGCCTGCCCAACGTGCTGGTGGTCATGTTCGCGCTGATCACGCTATACGCCTTCGTCGCCTCGAACACGACGATCGGCCGGCGCATCTACGCGCTCGGCGGCAACGAGAAGGCGGCGCGGCTCTCCGGCATCCGGACCGACCGGCTGACCTTCTACGCCTTCCTCAACATGGGCGTGCTGGCAGCCTTGGCCGGGCTGGTGTTCACCGCGCGCCTGAACAGCGCCACGCCGCAGGCCGGCCTCGGCATGGAGCTCGACGTCATCGCCGCCTGCTTCATCGGCGGCGCCTCGCCCACCGGCGGCGTCGGCAAGATCATCGGCGCGGTGATCGGCGCCTTCATCGTCGGCGTCATGAACAACGGCATGTCGATCCTCGGCATCGGCATCGACCTGCAGCAGGTCATCAAAGGCCTGGTGCTGCTGGCCGCCGTCTGCCTCGACGTCTATTACAAGCGCAAAGCCTAAGCCCCGCGGAAGGAACTCGTCCATGCGTCTCATCCAGCTTGAACTCGGTTCCAGCCGCGCCGTGGCGCGCGTCGATGGCGCCAAGCCCGCCATCGTCCCCGGCGCCAAGTCGATGCTCGAGCTCGCCCAGAGCGCCATCGCCGCGAAGCGCGATCTCACCGCCGAGGTCGAAGGCCGCGGCGCCGGCGAGAGCTTCGACTACGAGGCCGCGCTGGCCGGCGGCCGCGTGCTGCCGCCGCTCGATCATTCCGACCCGACCCATTGCTGGATCACCGGCACCGGCCTCACGCATCTCGGCAGCGCCGAGGCGCGGGACAAGATGCATGTGAAGCTGGGCGCCGGCGACGAGAACCTCACCGACTCCCTGAAGATGTTCAAGATGGGCCTCGAGGGCGGCAAGCCGAAGGGTGCCGGCGCCGGCGTGCAGCCCGAATGGTTCTACAAGGGCGACGGCACCGCGCTGGTGCGTCCGGGCGGCGCCTTCCCGATGCCCTCCTTCGCCCAGGACGGCGGCGAGGAGCCGGAGGTGGTCGGCCTCTACGTCATCAGCCCGGACGGCAAGCCGTTCCGCCTCGGCTTCTGCCTCGGCAACGAGTTCTCCGACCACATCACCGAGCGGGTCAACTATCTCTGGCTGGCGCATTCCAAGCTGCGCGCCTGCTCGATCGGTCCGGAGCTGCGGGTCGGCGCGCTGCCGGAGCATGTGGACGGCGACAGCCGCCTGATCCGCGACGGCAAGGTGATCTGGACCAAGCCGTTCCTCTCGGGCGAGAAGAACATGTCGCACACCATCGCCAATCTGGAATACCACCACTTCAAGTACGGCCAGTTCCGCCATCCCGGCGACGTGCATATCCATTATTTTGGCGCCGCGACCCTGAGCTTCGCCGACGGCATCCGCACCGAGCCCGGCGACATGTTCGAGATCGAGATGAAGGAATTCGGCGCGCCGCTGCGCAACACGCTCGCAGCCAAGTCGCCGGAGAACTTCGCCTATGGTGGCGTCGCCGTCCTCTAGGCCATGACCGGCATCAGCGCCATCCTGGCCGACTGGGGCACCACCAACCGGCGCGCCTGGGCGGTCGATCGAGTCGGTGCGGTGCTCGACCAGCGCAAGGACGACCAGGGCCTGCTCGGCGTGAAAGACCGGCAGTTCGAAGCCTCTTTCCGCGGCTTCATCGGCGACTGGCTGCAGGCCGCCCAGCCGAAGGCGCCGGTCGTCATGGCCGGCATGGTCGGCAGCAAGCTCGGCTGGCGCGAAGCGCCCTATGTGGCCACACCCGCAAAGTTCGCCGATCTCGCCCGAGACCTGGTTGCCCTGGCCGATCTCGACGGCCACCCGATCCGCATCGCGCCCGGGCTCGCCGCCCGCCAGGACGGCCGGCCGGACGTCATGCGCGGCGAGGAATGCCAGCTCTACGGGCTCTGGCTGCGGGCGCAAGAAACCCGGCTCTGCGTCCTGCCCGGCACCCATTCCAAATGGGCGGAGATCCGCGATGGCGGCCTCGCGACGTTCAGCACCTACATGACCGGCGAGCTGTTCTCGCAGCTCAGCAACAGCGGCACGCTCGCCCAGCTGATGAAGAAGGACGCGCCGCATGACGACGACGCCTTCCGCCGCGGCCTGGCCGTCAGCGCAGGCACCAGCGCCGGCGGGCTGCTGAACCGGCTGTTCAGCGTGCGCAGCCTCGGCCTGTTCGCCGAGCTGCCCGGCGAGGCTTTGGCCTCCTATCTCTCGGGGATCCTGATCGGCGCCGAACTCCGCGACGCCACCGCGAAGCTCGGCGGCGGCACCGTCGCGGTGATCGGTTCGGCGCGGATGAACGCGCT
>JAYSFH010000256.1:0-5927 GCA_041913405.1 Dongia sp.
CTGAAATACGGTGTGATCGGCTACGGCTACTGGGGGCCGAACCTGGTGCGCGTCTTCAACCAGGCCAAGGATTCGACCGTCGCCGCGGTTGCCGACAAGCTGCCGGCCAACCGCGCCAAGGTCGAGGCGCTTTATCCCAAGACCGTCACCCATGACGACGCGATGGCGATCATCAACGATCCCGCGATCGACGTGGTCGCGGTCGCGACCCCGGTCTCGACCCATTACACGCTGGCGGCCGCCGCGCTCAACGCCGGCAAGCATGTCCTGGTCGAGAAGCCGCTCTGCGGCAACTTCGCCGATGCCGAGCGGCTGGTCGAGCTGGCGGCGAAGAAGAACCGCCAGATATTCTCCGACCACACCTTCGTCTACACCGGTGCGGTGCGGAAGATCGGCGAGATGGCGGATGCCGGCGAGCTCGGCCGCATCCTCTATTATGATTCCACCCGCATCAATCTCGGCCTGTTCCAGCACGACGTGAACGTGATCTGGGATCTCGTGGTCCACGACCTCGCTATCCTGGAGCGCATCATGCCGGCGCAGCCGACCGCGATCAGCGCCCAGGCCTTCGACCCGACGGCCAGCGGCCTCGCCAGCGTCGGCTACGTGACCTTGCATTATCCGGGCAACGCCGTCGCCCATGTCCATGCCAGCTGGCTCGCCCCGGTGAAGATCCGCCAGGTGATCGTCGGCGGCGACAAGAGCATGGTGGTCTACGACGACCTCTCGCCCTCGGAGAAGATCCGGATCTACGACAAGGGCGTCGAGTTCGTGCGCGATCCCGTCCGGGAGCATGCGATGCGGGTCGAGTACCGGATCGGCGACATGCGCGCGCCGGTCATCGACACCCGCGAGGCCCTGGCCGTGCTCGCCGCACATGCCAACGAATGCTTCGCCGCCAACAAGCCGCCGATCACCTCCGGCGAGGTGGGCATGCGAATCGTCAAGCTGCTGGAACTGGCCGACAAGTCGGCGCAGCAATCCGGCGCCGTTTTACCGGTTTCGTGAGAGACAACGTGGTTCCCTTCCTCGATCTGAAGTCGCAGTACCAGGCCATCAAGCCGGAAGTCGATGCCGCCGTGATCGGCGTGCTGGAGAGCGGGCAGTTCGTGCTCGGCCCGGCGGTGCAGGCCTTCGAGCAGTCCTTCGCCAAGGCCTATGGCATCGAGCATGCGATCGGCTGCAGCTCCGGCACCGCCGCGCTGCATCTCGCTTTGCTGGCCGCGGGTATCGGCCGGGATGACGAAGTCATCACCACGCCGATGACCTTCATCGCCACCGCAATCGCCATCGACCTCGTGGGCGCCAAGCCGGTCTTCGCCGACATCGACCTCGAGACCGCCTTGCTGGATCCCGCGAAGATCGAGGCCGCGATCACGCCGAGGACCAAGGCGATCATGCCGGTCCATCTCTACGGCCAATGCGCCGACATGGCCGCGATCCAGAAGATCGCCGACAAGCACGGCTTGATCGTGATCGAGGACGCCGCCCAGGCCCATGGCGCAAAGTTCGACGGCAAGTTCGCCGGCACCATGGGGCGCATGTCCTGCTTCAGCTTCTATCCCGGCAAGAATCTCGGTGCCTACGGCGAGGGCGGGCTGGTCGCGACCGGTGACGCCAAGCTCGCGGAGAAGCTCCGCATGCTGCGCGACTGGGGCCAGACCAAGAAGTACAACCACGAGATCAAGGGCCTCAACTACCGCATGGACGGCATCCAGGGCGCGGTGCTCGACATCAAGATGAAGCATATCGAGGCCTGGACCGAGGGCCGCCGCCGCGTGGCCAAGCGCTACCAGCAGGCGCTCGGCAATGTCGCCGGCATCGAGCTTCCGTATGAGCGTCCCGGCTCGCGCCATGTCTGGCATGTCTATGCTGTGCGTGTGGATGCTGCGCGCCGTTCCGAGATCATCGCCAAGCTGAACGAGGCCGGGATCGGCACCAACCTGCACTATCCGGTGCCGGTGCACTTGCAGCCCTGCTTCAAGGAGCTCGGCCACAAGAAGGGCGACTTCCCGGCTGCGGAAGAGCAGGGCGATCGCGAATTGTCGCTGCCGATGTATCCTGAAATGACCGACGCCCAGGTCGAGGAAGTCGCCGGAGCGCTCAAGCGGATTCTCGCGTGATCGACCTCTCCAAGTCCCGGGTCCTGGTCACCGGCGGCGCCGGCTTCATCGGCAATGAGGTCGCGCGCCAGCTGGTCGCCGCGGGGGCCCAAGTCACCGTCGTCGACAACTTCCGCAACGGCAAGCGCGAAAACCTCGCCGACATCAAGTCCGACCGGCTGAAGGTCGAGGCCGCCGACATCCGCGACCGCGACGCGATGACGAAGGCGCTGAAAGGCCAGGACCTGGTCCTGCATCTCGCCTGCCTCGGCGTGCGGCATTCGATCCACGCGCCGCTGGAGAACCACGAGGTCAACGCCACCGCGACACTGGCGCTGCTGGAACTGGCCCGCGCCGCCGGCGTCAAGCGTTTCGCCAATGTCTCCAGCTCGGAGATCTACGGCACGGCGCGCACCGCGCCGATGACCGAGGACCATCCGCAATATCCCATGACGGTCTATGGTGCCGCCAAGCTCGCGGGCGAGCGCTACACCGATGCCTATTGGAAGACCTACGGCTATCCCACCACCGTCATCCGCCCATTCAACGCCTTCGGCCCGCGCAGCCACCACGAAGGCGACAGCGGCGAGGTGATTCCGAAATTCATGCTGCGCGCGATGGCGGGCAAGCCGCTGATCGTCCACGGCGACGGCTTGCAGAGTCGCGACTTCACCTTCGTCGCCGACACCGCGCGCGGCATCATCGCCGCCGGCACCCATGAAGCGACCGTCGGCGAAACCATCAATCTCGGCAGCGGCAAGGACGTGACCATCAAGGATCTGGCCGAGCTGATCGCCCGCACCTTGCCCGGGCGCAACATCAACGTCGAATACGGTCCCGACCGCCCCGGCGATGTGCGCCGCCTGCTGGCCGACAGCAGCAAGGCGCAGCGTCTGATCGGCTTCAAGCCCGAGACTTCGCTGCAGCGGGGATTGGAATTGCTGCGCGACTGGTACCAGGCGAGCGGCAAGAATCCCGAAGAGCTCCTGGCCGACGAGCAGACGGTCAACTGGAAGGCTTAGTCACCCGATCTTCGGTTCGTCGCTGACCTGGTCGCGCCGGTCGCCGATCCTGCGCGCCGGGTTGCCGATCATGATCGCGTAGTCGGGAACGTCCTTGGTCACCACCGCGCCGGCGCCGATCAGCGCGTGCTTGCCGATGGTGATGCCGCAGAGGATGGTCGCGTTGGCGCCGATCGCGGCGCCGGTCTCGACCAGGGTCGGCTTCATCTCCCAGTCGTCGGGCGACTTCAACTCGCCGCCGAGCGTGATCGCGGCGGGAAAGAGGTCGTTGGTGAAACAGGCATGCGGCCCGATGAAGACGCCGTCGGCGATCG
This sequence comes from Dongia sp., assembly GCA_041913405.1. Taxonomy (GTDB): domain Bacteria; phylum Pseudomonadota; class Alphaproteobacteria; order Dongiales; family Dongiaceae; genus Dongia. The sequence continues at coordinate 3,439 of JAYSFH010000256.1, forward strand.
TCACCCCTTCCGGGATGAAGGCGAAGGCCTGGATCTTGCAGCGCTTGCCGATGGTGACGCCTTTGCGGATCTCGACGAAGGCGCCGATCTTGGTCTCGTCGCCGATGCTGCAGCCGTAGAGGTTGACCAGGTCCGGCTGGGGAATGCCGACATTGGCGCCCAGGACGACATCGCTTTTGATCATCGCATTTCTCCGTTCACCGGCCTCTCGGTCACCGCCCTCTGGTCAACGACAGGCGGCAACCTGGTCCTTGCTGCGGTCTTCGAGGCTTTCGATCTGCAGCACGACCGGCAGGCCGGCGGCCGCGGCGCGCTCGCAAAGCGCGGCCTCGTCCAGCCGGCTGCGCACCTCCGGCGGCGTGCCGTAGCCGATCAGCGAGAATTCCTGCCGGCACTCGGCCTGGACCGGGACCGTGCCGTCGATCAGCGGGACGCCGGCGACGGCCATCGGCCAGAGGCTGCGCCCGTCGCAATCCTGGACGAAGCCCCAATAGTCGGATTCCGGCGGGATATAGGCGGCGGCGTCCGCACTCTTCGCCGTCGCCAGCGCCGAGGCGATGCTGGCGCCGGATGGACTGGGCGGGGTGAGCGCGAACAGCCCGGCCAGCCCATGCTCGGCGAGCGCCCGCGCGGTATCCGTACGCCAGACCTTGCGCTTGTCGTCGGCGTAGTAGGTGGTGTCGCCGGTCCGCACCAGCGCGGTGCCGGAAATCGCCGTGTAGAAGCGGGTGTCGGCCCTGAGGCCGGCATCGACCAGCAGCGCCAGCAGGATAACGCCGGCCAGCGGCCAGGCGAAGCGGCGGCGCGCCGGCTGCAGCTGCGGGATCAGCGCCGGCAGGCTCGCGATCACCATGGCGAGCGCCGGGGCCATCAGCCAGTTGAGCGCGCTGAAGAAGAAGAAGGCATCGCCGCCGGGAATCTCCAGCACCAGGCCCGGCACGTTGGCCGCGAGGGCGGTCACCAGGAAGGCCTCGATCAGCATGCGCCGCGCGGGCTCGGGCACGACGTCCTTGAGCAACACCAGGGCGCCGATCACGATCAGCAGCGTCGCATGCACGGCGAGCGGCAGCAGGTGGTTCCCCACCTGGAACCCGGCCTGAACGAAGAAGGGCGTCCCGAACGGCACCGCGCCGGATTGGCCGGGGTCGTTGGCGAGGAACACGCTGCCCACGAAGAGCAGGGTCATGGCGACGGCGGTGATCCAGAAGGCCGGGCGCTTCGGCCCGATCAGGCGCAGCACCAGCCAGCCGATCAGCGCGCACCAGACCGCGCCGGTCGAGACCTTGGAGAGGCTGAGCAGCGGCACCGCCAGGATCGCGGCCCCGAGCGCGACATGCGCCGCGGCGCGGCGCGCCAGCAGGTCGAGCACGATCGGCGGCGCCAGCAGGACAAAGAGGGTTCCGCTGAACAGCATGGGATCGCCCTGCAGCGAGAGCTCGTTCCACGACCCGCACTGGACCAGCAGGGCCACGATGACGGCGGCGGTCGCCGCGGCCAGCGCCCGCAATCCGACCGGCAGCAGCGCCTGGCCGAACAGCAGCCCGCCCCAGCCCACGGCAAAGACCGCGAGCGGGAACAGCACCGCGGCATGCAGGATGATGAGCCCGAGCAGCGCGTCGATGCCGGCGCCCCCAGCGATCGCCGCCGCCAGCACATCGACGCCGGTGTGGTAGCGCAGCAGATGCAGGCCGTCGATGCCGGTGCTCGGGAAATGGAAGTAGCGGTAGGCGTTGATGATCGCGCCGTGGAACATCACGTCGCCGTCGGTGCGGCCGTAGAGCAGCAGCTGGTCGGAGATGAAGTTGGTGTATTTGCTGCCGGCGATCAGCAGGGCGCTGAGGAGTGCAGCCGCGATCAGCAACAGCAGCCAAGCGACGCACCGCCGCGGCGAGAGGAAGGCGTCGTCGAGCAGCCGCCGGACGGCGATGCCGGCGCTGGCCAGGGCGGCGAGCCAGAGCAGGGCGAAGCCGATCGTGCCCAGGGCCGCCAGACCGCAAGCGACCAGCAGCCCGACCACGGCCAGCGGCCCGGCCCATATCGAGCCGCCCCAGAGCAAGGCCGGCAGCACGGCGACGGCGACAATGGCGGGCCCCAGCAGAATCGCCAGCGGCGGGTTCGGCAGGCCGACCCGGAAGGCGAACAGGATCGCGGTGATGAGGATAGACAACGCGACGGCAAACAGGCCGAGCCGCAGTTGTTCAAGTTCCGGCCGAATCATCTCCGCGGAGCGGCCTTCCCCCGGCATTTGCTCTCTCGATTCTCAAGACTGTGACAACGGCGGCACGCTATCAGGCGCGCCGCCGGTTGCCGACCAAAATTTGACCGTCATCGCCGGGCTTGACCCGGCGATCTTTCACCGGTGGCGCGAGATGCCCGGGTCAGGCCCGGGCATGACGGTTTAACTATGCCCCGGTGCCGCCGACCGTCAGGCCGCCGATCAGCAGGGTCGGCTGGCCGACGCCGACCGGCACGCCCTGGCCCGACTTGCC
>JAYSFH010000257.1:0-3328 GCA_041913405.1 Dongia sp.
GATCGGCACACCGAGCTGGGGCCGGGTCAGTTTCCGCACCGATTACGACATCTACAAGGGTCAGCCCTATCTGCTGAACGAGACCCGCTTCGTCATCAACGACCTCGGCGTCCATGTCTGTGACTTGGCGCGCGCCTATCTCGGCGAGGTCGAGCATGTCCTCTGCGAGACCCAGCGCCGCAACCCGAAGGCCAAGGGCGAAGACACCGCCACCATGATGATGAAGCACGTGAACGGCGCGGTCTCGATGGTGGAATGCACCTACGGTGCCCACCGCCTGCCGGACATCTTCCCGCAGACCCTGATCGAGCTCGAAGGCCCGAAGGGCGCGATCATTCTCTACAAGAACTTCGATCTCGAGATCATGGTGGACGGCAAGATCACCAAGGAACATGCCGACGCCGAGGTGCTGCATTGGGCCGCGCGCCCCTGGCATATCATTCAGGAGAGCGTGCTGGCGACCAACGCGCATATCCTGAAAGCGCTCAGGAACGGCAAGCCCGCCGACGTCTCGGCCGAGGACAACTTCAAGACCTTCGCCTGCTGCGAAGCCGCCTACAAGTCGGCGGCAAGCGGCAAGGCGGTGGCGCTGGAGCCGCTGCAGCCCCGCGGCAAGGCGAAGCGCGTAGTGAAGAAGGCGCCGGCGAAAAAGAAGTCGGTGAAGAAGGCCGCGGCAAAGAAGAAGCCCGCGCGCGGGAAGAAGTAGCAACCACCCCAACCCTCCCCCGTCTTCGGGGGAGGGTTGGGGTGGCGGTGCCGCAGACTCGCTGCTAGCGCAAGCCCTGCGCTAAACAATCCCCGCCGATTGCTTCGCCTGCGCCGGCCGCTCATTCGCCTTGTGGCGCCGATACCCCGACCAGCGATAGACGCCGAGCGGATCGATCGCGCCGCCGGAGCGGTGCCGTGCCATGCCGAGGATCGGCGAGACGTCGGTGTTGAACGCGGCCTTCAGCGTGTCCAAGGCCATCAGCGCGTCGTTCTCTGCCTGGGCCTGCTCCAGCCTGGCGCGGTCGATCAGGCAGGCCTGGGCATAGCGGCGCTGCAGCTCCATGGCGCTCGCCATCAGGCTCTCGACCGGATCGGTCACGTTGTGCGACTGGTCGAGCATATAGGCCGGTGCCACGTCCAGCGCGCCGCGGTCGGCGGCATCGACCAACTCGTTGAACACCAGGAACAGCTGGAACGGGTTGACCGAGCCGGCGTCGAGATCGTCGTCGCCATACTTGCTGTCGTTGAAGTGGAAGCCGCCCAGCTTGCCGAACTGAATCAGGCGCGCGACGATCTGCTCGATGTTGGTGTTCGGCGCGTGATGGCCGAGATCGACCAGACAGCGCGCCTTAGGGCCTAACTGGGTCGCCGCCCAGTAGTTGGTGCCCCAGTCGGAGATCACCGTCGAATAGAAGGCGGGCTCGAACATCTTATGCTCGATGAAGACCTGCCAGTCGTCCGGAAGCCTGGCGTAGATCGCCTTCATGCTTTCCAGATAGCGCTCCAGCGCCCGGGCGAAATGCGACTGGCCGGCGAAATTCGAGCCATCGCTGATCCAGACGGTGAGCGCCTTCGAGCCCAGCACCTTGCCGAGTTCGATGCATTCGATGTTGTGCGCGACGGCCTGGGCCCGGGTCGCCGCGTCGGTATGGGTGAGGCTGCCGAACTTGTAGGAATGCTTCTGGTCGGCCTGGTCCTGGAAAGTATTGGAATTGACCGCGTCGAAGCCGAGGCCCAGCTCGTCGCCGAGCTGCTTCACCGCATGCACGTCCTTGTTCTTGTCCCAGGGAAAATGCAGCGAGACCGTCGGCGTCGCGCGGGTCAGCTTCTGGATCGTGGCGCAGTCTTCCAGCTTGTCGAGCACGTTGCGCGGCTCGCCGATCCCGGCGAAACGGGCGAAGCGCGTCCCGCCGGTGCCGACCCCCCAGCTCGGAATCGCGACGCCGAAGCCGGCGACCGCTTTGGCGATGGTTTCGATGTCGGTGCCGGTCCGCGCGAGGCGGCGGCCGAGCGCATCGTAGTCTTCGTTCAGCGCCGGGAGGAGCTTCGCGTTCTGCTCCGCGATGTCCGTCGCGGAAATCCGATATGTGCCGGTCATGTTGTCCTCCCGTCCTTGGCGTTGCCCTGTCTCGGCTCTATTTGATTCGCTCGTACCAGTCGTAGGCCCAGCCATCCAGCGCATCGATGACCGCGCGCTTGGCCGGTTCTTTCATCGCCTTCGTGGTCCAGTCCGCCGGAGTCCAGACCTTGGCGGGCGTGTTCGCCGGCAGCAGGAGATCCGGGGTCCAGAGATATTCGACAGTGTAGCGCTGGTTGTTGTTGAGCAGCCGCGCAAACCGCGCGCCCAGCATCACGACCGGAACGAACAGCCCGTGCTGCCTCCCGTATTTCGCAATGGCGGCGATGCCCGGCTCGTCGTCCCCGACCAGGCCCAGGCTTACGGGCCGCAGATGCCAGCAGTCGAGCCGGCTGCCGCTGTTCTCTTTCACCACGGCATCGAAGTAGCCGTCGTCTTCGCACAGGCGGTAGGGTGTGAACCAGTCCTCTTGCCGCTTCTTGATCTGGACCCAGATTCGCACCACGCGATCGATGGTCTTGCCGGCGCGAGACACCAGGGTCTCCTGGTACATCGGGAAGTTGGGATAGCGGGGGTTGGGAATCACGAGGCTGTCGATAACTTCCCACCGGCCCGGCGGCAGCGGGACCTTGACCGACTTGAAGCTCTCGTAATCCTCCACGGTCGTCGCGTTCGACGGCGTGCACCATGCGGCGAGCGCGAGCGCGAACGCCAGCGAGAACAGCGTCGCCGGGACGCGGAAACGGCCGGTCACTTGAGACCTCCGCCAGGACTCTCCTGGCTGGTCTCGCTGGCAAGGGCGGCCGCCCGGCTCGCGAGCGCGGCAACGCCGTCGATCGCGGCGGCCGGAAGGACGTCGACGGGCGGCGCCTCCAGGGCGAGCTTGGTGATCATCGCGGCGACCCCGGCCTGCGTAGCGGCCGACGGCGGCTGCGGCGGGCTTGGCGGCCCGGACTGGGCGTCGATCCGCGAGGCCAGTCCCGCCGCGACGTCGACCGAGGCACCGCTCAGGTTGGAGAAGGTCGCAATGCCATCCTCGACATAGATGACGGTTGCCCCATCCGGCTCGGTCAGGAGGTTGAACACCGTTCCGCGGACCCCAACCGTTGCCGTCACCGAACGGGTTCGATAAACGTCGCGCGGCATCGTTCCGGTGACCAGCCGCAGAACGCCCTGCGCCAGCGTCACCGTCATGGCGGGCTTCCGGCCGGCCGCCGGCACGACGAACTCGTCCAGCGTCACCCGGGAATTGGAGCCGACCGA
>JAYSFH010000257.1:3338-5924 GCA_041913405.1 Dongia sp.
CGACCGAAAGCACCGTGGCGTCGACGAATCTCGCCTGCGCCGCGCTGTGCTCACCGGCGGCGATCACCTCCTGGAATAGCAGGGCATCGCCCACCTTCAGCGGCGCCGGCTTGGCGCCGATCTCCCCCGTGACATTCCGAACCACGACCGTCGCTTCGCCGATCGTGGGCTGATTCTGGGCCGCGGCGGTGCTCGCCAGCAGCAGCAGCGCCCCGAGCCCGACACCGGGCATACGCATGAGCAACATGGGCCACCTCCCGCATGAGGCGAGCCGGCCGGCCGCGGCGATGGGCCCGACTCCGCTGCCGGTCTTGCTGAGGCCGAGCTTACCATGGCGGCCCGGGCCCAGGGGGTGCGGGACCGGTCGTGCGATGACCGGTCGCATGCCGCCCCGTCCGGTCTCAGCGCGTGAACGACACCGCATTCCCGGCGTCCACGTTCAGGATATTGCCGGTCGATTTCGGCGCCTCGGTGCAGAAGAACTTCACCGCCGCCGCGATGTCCTCGGGATAGACCGAGAGCTTCAGCAGCGAGCGCTGGCGGTAATGCTCCTCGAGCTGGTCCTGCTCGATCTTGTAGGCCTCGGCGCGCTCCTTCAGCCAGTCGCCGCTCCAGATCGTGGAGCCGCGCAGCACCGCGTCCGGATTGACCACGTTGACGCGGATCCCGTCCGGCGCACCTTCGAGCGCCAAGCAGCGCGCGAGATGCACTTCCGCGGCCTTGGCCGTGCAATAGGCCGAGGCGCCGGGCGAGGCCGCCATCGCATTCTTCGAGGCGATGAAGACGATGCCGCCGCCGATCTTCTGCTTCTTCAAGAGGCGGAAGGCCTCGCGGCTCACCAGGAAGTATCCGGTGGCCAGCACCGAGATATTCTTGTTCCAGAGCTCGATCGAGGTGTCCTCAACCGGGGCCGAGGAGGCGATGCCGGCATTGGAGACCAGGATGTCGACTCCGCCGAACTGCCGCGCCGTCGCGGCGAAAGCCTCGATCACCGATTTCTCGTCGGTGACATCGACTTGAGCGCCCCAGACCCGGTCCTTGCCATGCTTGGCGCCGAACTCCTTGACCGTGCCGTCGAGCCGGCTTTGGTCGATATCGACCAGCGCCACGCAGGCGCCTTCGCCGAGCAGGGCCTCGGCCGTCGCACGGCCGATGCCGCCGGCGCCGCCGGTGATGAAAGCGACGCGGCCGGCGAGCGATTTCGGCTTCGGCATCCGCTGCAGCTTCGCCTCTTCCAGCAGCCAGTATTCGATGTCGAAGGCTTCCTGCTCATCGAGTCCGACATACTTGTCGACACCGCTGGCGCCGCGCATCACGTTGATGGCGTTCACATAGAACTCGCCGGCGATCCGCGCGGTCGCCTTGTCGGCGGCAAGGTGATCATGCCGACGCCGGGCACCAGGAAGACGATCGGGTTGGGATCGCGCAGCTTCGGGCTGTTCGCCCGCTTGCAGCGCTCGTAATAGGCCGTGTAGTCGGCACGATAGGCTTCCAGCGCCCGGTCGAGATCGGCGACGTTCTTCCCGTCGAATGCCAGCACCAGCGGCCGGATCTTGGTGCGCAGGAAATGGTCGGGGCAGGAGGTGCCGAGCGCGGCCAGGGCATCGAGATCCTTGGCGCAGACGAATTCCAGCACTTCCGGCGAATCGTTGAAATGCCCGACCTTCGGCTGTTTCGCCGAGATCTTGCCGCGGATGAGCGGCATCAGCTCCGACGCGATGCGCTGCCGCTCCGTTGCGGCAAGTGGCGCTCGGGCCGCGCCACCGAACAAGGTCTTGCCAGACAGTTTTTGTTTAAGCCAGGCATCGGCCCTGCGGATGATGCGCAGAGTCTGGTCGTAGCAATCCTTCGACGTATCGCCCCAGGTGAAGACGCCATGCCCGGCCAGCACGATGCCCTTCAGCGCCGGATTCTTCGCCGCCATCTCGCCCAGCTTCAGGCCGAGATCGAAGCCCGGGCGCTGCCAGGGCAGCCAGCCCATCTCGGCGCCGAAGATTTCCGTGGTCAGCGCCTGGCTCCGCGCGGCGGCGGCGATGGCGATCACCGCATCGGGATGCATGTGGTCGACATGCGCCTTCGGGATGAAGGCGTGCAGCGGCGTGTCGATGCTGGCCGCACGCGGATTCATGTTGAAGGTGCAGTGAGAGAGATAGCCCACCATCTCGTCCTCTTGCTCGAGGCCGCGATAGAGCCGCTTCAGATGCTCGAGCTTGTCGAGGTAGAGAGTCGAGAAGCCGTCGAGCTTCATGCTGCCGAGATCGCCGCCCGAGCCCTTGACCCACAGCACGGTCACGGTCTCACCCGTGAGTGGGTCCTTCGCCGCGATCTTCGCCGAGGTGTTGCCGCCGCCGTAATTGGTGACGCGAAGATCGGCGCCGAGCAGGTTCGAACGATAGAGCAGCAGCTCCGGCTCGCTCATCCCCTTGGCCTTGTTGTCGTCCCACAGCGAAGGAATGCCTTCGATCGTGTCCACGGCGCTGCTCCATCAATTCGTCAAAATTGCTCATCCGAGCAAGACTGGGGGATTCGAATAAGCTTCTCCGGGCCTCCGGTCAACGCATTCTGATCATTTTGCATCGCAACGCG
>JAYSFH010000258.1:0-5914 GCA_041913405.1 Dongia sp.
GGGGGTCAAGTCGGAGGGCGACGGATAACGGTGCTGGCGCGCCGTGCGATCAGGATGCCGGCCATGATGGCGATGCCGGCCACGATCTGCAGCGGCGTCAGCGCCTCGCCGAGGATCGGCCAGGCGAAGACCGCCGAGAAGAACGGGTTCATCAGCAAGGTCAGCGAGGAGAAGGCCGCCGAGAGATGGCCCATCGCCCAGTTGATCGAGGACTGGCCGAGCACCTGCGAGAGGAAGGCGAGGCCGCAGACCACGGCCCAGGCATAGAGATTCTGCGGCACCACCTTGTCCTCGGTGGCGAGCGCCACCGGCAACAGGATGAGGGTGGCGGTGACCGAGCCCCAGAACATCACCTGGGCGGTCGAGAAGCCGCGCTGCCGCGCCGCCGTGCCGAAGCGGAAATAGAGCGCATAGGCGATGCCGGTGAAGAGGCCGAGGCCGAGCACGTAGGCGTCCTTGATCTCGACCGGCTTGCTGCCGCCGGCGATCAGGCCCCAGGTGCCGATCATGGCCAGCGCCAGGCCGACCAGGAACAGCGGGCGGAAGCGCTCGTGCAGGAACAGGAAGCCGGCAAGCGCCACCCAGATCGGCGTGGTGTTGCCGAGCAAGGTCGCCGTCACCACCGTCGTCATGTGCAGGCACCAATGCCAGGCAATGAGATCGGCGGCGAGCGCGGCGCCGGCCAGCATCGCGAACAGCATCGCGCGGCGGTCGCGCGGGATGAAGCCTGGATCGCTACGGGTCTTGGCGTCGCGCAGCATCCAGACCAGGAAGAAGGGCAAAGCCAGCCCCATGCGATAGAAGCCGGTCGAGGTCGGGCCGACCTCGGAGAGCTTCACGAAGATGCCCGAGAAGGAAATCAGCCCGGCGGCGAAAACCAGCAGCGGCAAGGCGAGACGGTGCGCCGTCGCCTCGGAGAGATGGGAGCCGGTCTTGGGGATTCCGGAATCGGGCATGCTGGCTGGAATTTGATGGCGGTGCTGATGACAGGAACCGGGCCTTCTTCTAAGCTTCGGCCCCAACCCGGTCAATCGCGCCCGCGCGCAGCACAGGCATGCAATGACAAGCAATACGGGTGGCGATCTGCTCGTCGCGGGCGATCCGCCGCCTTTCGAAGTGGTCAATCCGGACGGCCGCGCGAGATTGGTCCTGTTCAGCGACCATGCCGGTCGCGCCATTCCCAGGAAGCTCGGGACCCTGGGTCTCCGCCAGGCCGAGCTCGACCAGCATATCGGCTGGGACATCGGCATCGCCGATCTTGCGCGCAAGCTGGCGGCTGCCCTGGACGCGCCGGCGGTGCTCGCCGGCTATTCGCGGCTGGTGATCGACTGCAACCGGCGGCTCGACGACCCGACCTCGATCGCGCAGGAGAGCGACAAGATTCCCGTGCCGGGCAATCGCGGCCTCACTGCGGAAGATCGCAAGGCGCGGCAGGACGCGCTGTTCAAGCCCTATCACGCCGCCATCGCCGAGGTGATCGCGCGCAAGCGTGCGGCGGGACCGGACCCGGCGGTGCTGTCGCTGCACAGCTTCACCCCGCGGATGAACGGCTTCGCCCGGCCCTGGCATGTCGGCGTGCTCTGGAACCGCGATCCCCGCCTGCCGGTGCCGCTGATGGCGCGGCTGATGCAGGAGGAGGGGCTGGTGGTCGGCGACAACGAGCCCTACAGCGGCAAGGACGAGCATGGCTATTCGGTGATCGTCCATGCCGAGAAGCAGGGACTGCCGCATGGCCTGATCGAGATGCGGCAGGATCTGATTGGCGGCGACGCCGGCGTCGCGCGCTGGGCGGAGACGCTGGTGCGCGTGATCAGGGATGTCCTTGCCGACCCGAGGGTCTATCAGCCGCGCGCTTGACCCTGCCGGTGGCGCGCCCGATCATGGGCGCAATAACGAGTTTGAAGAGGTCATCATGGACGACAAGACGCAAACCGAGTTGGAAGCCGCCGCGTTCCGCCGGCTGGTGCAGCACCTGCGCGAGCGCACCGACGTGCAGAACATCGACCTCATGAATCTCGCCGGCTTCTGCCGCAACTGCCTCTCCCGCTGGTATCGCGAGGAGGCGGAGAAGCAAGGCGTCACCGTCGCCGACGCCGACGCGCGCCGCCACGTCTACGGCATGCCCTATGACGAATGGAAGGCGAAGCACCAGAAGGAAGCCACGCCGGCACAGCAGGAAGGCTTCAAGATCTCGCACAAGCATTGATGCGGCGTCAGCGCTGTCGCTCCGCTACTGTGAGATAGCGAACGTCTAAGCCGCCAGCAGCGTCTTCAGGAAGCGGTCGACGTCGTCCTTCAGGCGCTGCGACAGCGAGAGCAGGCCGCGCGCGGCTTCGGAAACTTCGCTCGCCGAGGCGCCGGTCTCCTCGGCGGAGACGCGCACGCTTTCGATCACGTCCGAGGTCTCGGCGGTGCCGCGGGAGACGTTCTGGGCGCTCTGGGCGATCTCGCGGGTCGCCGCGTTCTGCTGGTCGACCGAGGCGTTGATGTGCGAGACCACTTCGGAGACCTCGCCGATCGTTTCCGAGACCGACTGGATCGCGGTCACGGATTCGCGGGTGACGCTCTGGATCGCGCTGATCTGCGCGGAGATATCCTCGGTCGCCTTGGCGGTCTGGTTGGCGAGCGACTTCACCTCGTTGGCGACCACCGCGAAGCCCTTGCCGGCGTCGCCGGCGCGCGCCGCCTCGATCGTCGCGTTCAAGGCGAGCAGGTTGGTCTGCGAGGCGATCTCGTTGATGAGCCGCACGATGTCGCCGATTTTCTGCGCGGCTTCGGTGAGTTCCCGCACCTTGGCGCTGCTGGTGCCGGCTTCGCTGACGGCGCGGGCGGTGATCTCGGTCGAGCGCTGGACCTGGCGCTGGATCTCCGAGACCGAGGCGGAGAGTTCCTCCGCCGCGGCGGCGATCGACTGGGCGTCGCCGGTGGCGGCGTTGGAGGCGGTAGCGGCGGTGCCGACCCGGTGCGCGTTGTCGCGCGCCGAGGCGGCCATCGCAGTGGCGAGCGCGGTGGCGCGGTCGGAATCCGAGGACACCTTCTCGATGATGGCGCGCACGGCCTGCTCGAATTTGCCGGCGACCTCGCCCAGCATGCGGCGTCGGTCCTCCTGCGATGTGGCCTCGCGGGCGCGGATCTGCTCGGTGAGAGTCTCGGCCTCCTTGCTCGAAGCCTGGGCCCGCTCCAGCGCGGCCTCGGAGCTGATCAGGGCATTGGCCATGTGCCGGGCGACCCACATCAGCACGCCGGCTTCGATCAGCACGATGACGGCGTGCATGACGACGCGGAAGAAATCACCGCCGTTCGGGAACACCGCGGCAGGCAGCAGGAAGTTGAGCGCCAGGTGATGCACCGCCACGGTCGCGGTGGCGATCAGGATCACCGGCCATTCGCAGAACGCCGCCAGCATGGCGAGCGAGGCGAAGAAATACATGTGCATGTCGACCTGCCAGGGATGGCCGTCGAGGGCCGCGACCAGGGTCGCGACCGTCAGCATCATCGCGGCGGCCTGGAAGTAGCGCACGGCCGGCCCCTTGACCGCGAAGGTCATGACGCCGGTCGAGACCGCGATCACCGCGCCGATGCCGGTGACGATCCCGGGCGAGCCGTGCCGCATCCAGTCGATCAGTGCGACCAGCGGCAGATGCAGGCAGATGAAGATGCCCAGCAGGCGGGCGGTGTGCTTACGCAGGGATTCGACGGCGTTCATGATGTTCCCTTGCTTTCTTCCGGAAGCGCGCCGCTGCAGCCGACCGCATTGTCGGCGCGGAAGACCAGGCTGGCCCCGGCGCGGTAAAGCTTGCCGACGAAATCGGGATCGTCGGAGACGGCAATGGCGGTTTCGGCCCAGCCGCCGGCCGAGACCAGGCGTCCGTTGGCTGCAGCGATGACCTGGGCGGCCGCGGCGCTGTCCTGGCCGTAGACCAGGATGCCGACTGGCGCTCCGGCCCTGTCGGATGGGAGCAGTTCCGCAACACCCAGCCCGACCGTGCCGCAGACGACGAGCGCCGCGGCGGGAAGCGCTGCTGCAAGATGCTTGATCGTGGTCAAGTCGCACCAATCCCGGCCGTCATTGAGAGCGGGACTATGGAGGAACCCCCGTAAACGCAGGGTTAATTTGCCGGGGTTCCCCCGACGGCCTGGGCGGGACGGCGCCGCTTGAACACGATGACCGCCAGCCCGGCGATCACCACGGCCCCGCCGAGCAGCAGCGTCGGCGGCAGCGGCTCGCCGAGCTGGGTGGCGGCGACCACGACACCGAACACCGGCATCAGCAGCAGGAAAGGCGTCAGCTCGTCCACCCGGTGGCGCATCAGCAGCCAGTACCAGATCGCATAGGGAAGGGCGAAACCCAGCAGCGCGATCGCCGGCACGGCGGCCCAGGCCGTCAGCGACGCGCTGGTCGCGACCTCCCACTGGCCGGATTCGAACAGCAGCGACATCAGGATCATCTGCGGGGCGGCATAGCGGGCCATCGCGGCGTAGAGCGTCATGCCGTGATCCTTGGCGACGACCGGGATCACCGCCTGCGTCACCGACCAGGAGACGACCCCGACCAGCATGGCGAGCAGGCCGAACCAGGCATCGGTGGCCTCCGGCATCCCGACCACGATGGCGACGCCGATCAGGCAGATCGCCGAGCCGATCGCGTTCTTGAGGCTGGGCTTGTCGCGGCCCATGAACCACGAGGCGACCACCGCGACGGGGAGCTGCATCTGCATGGCGAGGACCGCGGTCGAGGCCGGCAGGTATTTCAGCGAGAGAAACACCATGCTGGTCTGCAGCGCGCCCCCGAAAAAGCCGATCAGGAACAGGGTCCGGCGCGGTGTCTTCGCCTTCGGCACCAGCGGCGTGAAGAGGAGCGCGACGATGGCATAGACCATCGCCACCAGCATCAGCGGCGGAAAGGTCGCGACGATCGGCTTGGTCAGCGTGTAGCACGGCCCCCAGAGGACCTGGATCAAAACCGCGAGGAGGATGTGAAGGGGCGGCATTGTCGCCTTGTGATGGTCGCCTTGTGCCCGGGCGGCGATTCTTGAAGTGGCGCACTCTGACACGGAAATCGCGCATGCCGCAACGACACCCGTTATCCACCTTATCCACAGGCTCTGTGCCGTGGACGCTGCCGGACCCGGTCGCTAGATTGCCCGGCACGTTTGCCGAGTCGCATTCTTTATCAATGGAGTCACCACCATGGCCGACGCGGGGGGCATTGCCGCCGACCGGTTGAAGTCGTTCATCGAGCGCATCGAGCGCCTGGAAGAAGAAAAGGCCGCGATCGCCGGCGACGTGAAGGAAGTCTATTCCGAGGCGAAGTCGTCGGGCTTCGACACCAAGATCATGCGCCAGATCGTGCGGCTGCGGAAAATGGAGCCGCAGGAGCGCAATGAGCAGGAGCAGCTGCTCGACGTCTACAAACAAGCGATCGGGATGATCTGACGCTGATGGCGCACCCAGCGCTCACCCCGGGACGCGGCGCGGTCGTCACCGGCGCGGCCAGCGGAATCGGATTGGCCACGGCCGTGCGCCTGGCGTCGATGGGGCTCAAGGTCGTGCTGGCCGACCTGCCGGGTGCCGCCCTGGATGCGGCGGCGGAGACCGTGACCAAGGCGGCCAAGGGCGGCAAGCTGGACGTGCTCGCGGTGCCGACCGATGTCGCCAAGATCGACGAAGTGCGGCGGCTGCGCGAGCTCGCCTTCAACACCTTCGGCGACATCGCCTTCGTGATGAACAATGCCGGCATCGAAGCCACCGCCGGGTCCTACGACGACTACGCCGGCTGGCAGAAGGTGCTGGGCGTCAATCTCTGGGGCGTCATCAACGGCGTCCATGAATTTGCGCCGGCCCTGATCGCGCAGAAGAAGCCCGCCCTGATCGTCAACACCGGCTCGAAGCAGGGCATCACCACCCCGCCGGG
>JAYSFH010000259.1:0-5867 GCA_041913405.1 Dongia sp.
TGCGCGCCTCGATGGCCCTGGGCACGGCGGCCTTCTTCGCCGGCGCCTTTCCCATCGACTTCGCCTGGTACTTCGCCTGGCGTTTTCTCGCGGGATTCTCCGGCGCCGGGATTATCGTGCTCGGCGCGACCTCGATCCTGCCCCATGTGCCGCCGTCACGCCGCGGCCTGGCGAGCGGCGTCATCTTCATGGGGATCGGGCTCGGCATCGTGGCCTCCGGCACCCTGGTGCCCTTGCTGCTCCGCCAGGGGCTGATGGCGGCCTGGATCGGTCTCGGCGTGGTCTCGCTCGCCCTGACGGTGCTCGCCTGGAACGGCTGGCCGAAACACCCCGCACCGGAAGCAACCCGCAGCGCGCATCAGCCTGCGGCAAAGTCGAGCCTCGCGCTGCGCGCTCTCTATCTGGAATACGGGCTCAATGCCGCCAGCCTGGTGCCGCACATGATCTTCCTGGTGGACTATGTGGCGCGTGGGCGCGGCGAGGGGCTGGAGGCGGGCGCCTTCCATTGGGTGCTGTTCGGCCTCGGCGCGATCGTCGGACCGCTGGCCGGCGGCTTCATCGCCGACCGCATCGGTTTTCGCCGCACGCTGCGGCTGGCCTTTCTGCTGCAAGCGATCGCAGTGGTCATCCCCGCCTTCGCACCCGGCGCGATCGCGCTGATGGTTTCGAGCGCCGTGGTCGGCGCCGCCGTCCCCGGCATCGTCGCGATTGTCCTCGGGCGGGTGCATGAACTGCTGCCGCATGCACCGGCGCAGCAGAAGACCGCCTGGAGCAAGGCCACCACCAGCTTCGCGGTGTTCCAGGCGGTCGGCGCCTACGGCATGTCCTTCCTGTTCGAGCAGACCGGCGGCCATTATGCGGCGCTGTTCGCGGTGGCCGCCGCCGCGGCGGTGCTGGCGCTGGCGATCGATCTCGTCGCCGCACGGCGCTGAGCGCTACTGCGCGACCACGCCCGGCACGCCGCACTTCAGCATCATCTGGCGCGCTTTCTCGCGGTAGAGCGGGCGGACGTCGCGGGTCGGCGGACGGCAGCGGCTGGAATCAAGGCCGACCAGCTCCATGCAAAGCTTGTCAAGATAGCCGTCGCCGCTGGTGAAGGCTTTCTCGATCTCGACCCAGAGGTGATAGAAGGGCATCGCCTCCTGCACCATCATCCGCTGCACCTCGCCGTAATCCTTGGCGTTCAGGCGATCCAGCAGCTTGATGCCCCATTCCGGCCAGTAGTTGCACAAGTGCACCTCGAAGGCGCGGGCGCCCATCATATGGCTCATGGTGAAGAGCAGGTTGTTGTCGATGATGGTGAGCTTGTCCGCGAAATGCGAGACCGCGCTCTCGAACTCCATCGCATCGGTGCGCGGCGTCGCCCATTTCAGGCCGACCACGTTCGGAATCTCGGACAGCTTGTCCACCATTCCGAACGAGATTCCGGCGCTGGTCCAGAAGGTGTTGTAGACGATGATGCCGATGTCCGCGGCCTCGGCCGCGGCGACGACATATTCGTAGAAGTCGCCCTCGGTATGCGAGAAGTAGAACGGGCATGAGACCTGGATGAAGCTGCAGCCGACTTGCTGCGCGGTCTTCGCGAGAAGCTGCAGCTCGCGTGTGCTGGTCGTCTGCGCGCCCATCGCCACCGGCACGCGACCGCCGGCTTCCGCGACCACCGCTTCGGCGACGGCCTTGCGCTCGTCGAAGCTCAGCGTGGAGAAATCGCCCGCGGCGCCGCCGGCCAGCAGCATGGCATTCTCCGCATTGATGCCGCGCGACAGCAGGAACTTCACGTGGCGCCGGATTGCGCCCAGGTCCACCTCCAGGTCCGGATCGCGGAACATGGTGGGCACGGTGATGTAGCAGCCTTCCAGGCTTTTCTTCAGTTTCTCGCGATCCATGATGCGCCGTCGGGTTCGAGCTTGATCGCTCTACTATCCGGCGGCGGCGCGGATTTATTTGACGATGCGCGACAAGGAATTGACGCGGGCGGCCTAGGCGCGCGCGTGGTCGGCCCGGATGAGATCGGCCGCCTTCTCCGCCGCCATGATCACCGCGGCGTTGATGTTGCCGGTCGGGAGATCGGGCAGGACCGAGGCATCGACCACCCGGAGCGCCTCGACCCCGCGCAGTTTCAGCGCGGTGTCGACCACCGCCATGGGGTCGCTGTCGGCGCCCATCTTGCAGGTGCCGAGCGGGTGGTGGACGGTGATCGAGGTCTTCTTGATATGCTCGTCGATCGCCGCATCCGAGTTCTTGTCGCCGCCGGGGAAGAACTCCCGGGCGATGAACGGCTCCATCGATTTCTGCGCTGCGACCTCGCGGGCCAGCTTCACGCCGGCGCGCATCGCCTTCCAGTCGGCATCGGTCGAGAGGAAGCGCTGCAGGATCCGGGGATGCGCCTCGGGATCGGTCGAGCGCAAGGTGACCTGGCCGCGGCTCTCCGGATGCAGCATGACGATGCGGCAGGCGAAGCCGTCCGCGAACGGCTGCTTGAACGGCTTCATATAAGGCCAGGCGCCGAGCGGCGCCGCGGTCAGCAGGAACTGGATGTCCGGTAGCTTCAACGCGTCGCGGCTCTTGAGAAACGCGGTGATGCCGCCCGGCACGTCCGATGCGAAGCCCTTGCCGAAGAAATAGGCCTGGGCGAGCGCGGGGGTGATGCGGTCGAAGCGCATCGCGTGGAAGAACGGGCTCTTCTCCTTGCGGTGATACATCAGGATCGTCGAGACATGGTCCTGCAGGTTCTTGCCGACGCCGGGCAAGGCGACCTTCACCGCGATGTCGTGTTGCTTCAGCTCCGCCGGATCGCCGATGCCGGAGAGGTTGAGGAGCTGCGGCGTGTTGATGACGCCGCCGGCGAGGATCACTTCGCGCTCCGCCCGCACCTTGTGGACGATGCCGTGTTGCCGGTACTCGATGCCGGTTGCGCGGTTGCCTTCCATCAGCACCTGCAGCGCCAGGGCATTCACCTGGATCTCGACACCGCCGCGCTTCAGCGCCGGGCGGAGATAGGCCGACGCGCTGCTGGAGCGCTTGCCGTTCTTGATGGTCATCTGCAGCCGGCCGAAGCCATCCTGCTTGGCGCCGTTGTAATCGTCGGTCCAGGCATGGCCGGCGGCCTTGCCGGCCTCGGCGAAAGCGCCGAGCAGCGGGTCCTCGTAATGGCAGAACTGGGTGCCGAGCGGGCCCTGGCCGCCGCGGTATCCATCGCCGCCGCCTTCCCAGCTCTCCTGCTTCTTGAAATAGGGCAGGACCTCGTCAAAGGACCAGCCCTTGGCGCCGTCATTGGCCCAGCGATCGTAGTCGCCGCGATTGCCGCGGACATAGGCCATCGCATTGGTGGAGGAGCAGCCGCCGACCACCTTGCCGCGGGCGCATTCGACCGCGCGGCCGCCGACGCTCTCCTCCGGCTCGCAGAAATAGCCCCAGTCATGCAGCCGGTTGACCAGGATCTTGCCCCAGCCCAGGGGAATGTGAATCCAGGGATCGCGATCCCAGCCGCCGGCTTCGAGGATCAGGACGGTGACGCCCTTTTCTTCCGTGAGGCGGTGGGCGAGCACACAGCCGGCCGAACCCGCGCCGACGATCACGTAATCGTAGCTCTTCTCAGTCTGCATTCTGTGATCGCCCCACGCGGTACGCGCCCATTGACCTCAGGCCCGGCCGGTTCGCCGGGGCGACGCGATTGGTTCGCCCATGGTTTCGCTCACCAATCCCCTGGAACCGCATGCCTCAAAAAGGTCCCCCAGTAAAATCAGGGTTCTGAGTGCCTCCGGCACCACCGGTTCCGCCGCCGCTGCCGGCGACCGGTCGATTGGTTCGTGCCGAGCCTCAGGCCTGAGCGATGACCTGTAACATGCGAACCAATGGCTCGCAAGCTTGGGCCGCCGCAGGCAGGGGGTGGCGTGGCCTATTGCGCGACGGCGGCGGCGGGGAAGGCGTGCTCGTAGATGTAGCGCTGCACGTCGGAGAGATGGCGTTGCATCAGGCTCTCCGCCTTCTCGCCCTGGCGCGCCGCGATCGCCGCCGAGATTTCCTGGTGGAAATCGGCATAGACCGACTGGCGCTTGAAGCAGTTGGCGTTCTCGCCGAGGCGCCGCCAGCCGGAATCGCGCTGGCTGGCATGGAGCGTGTCGAACACCGCGAGGAACAGCGCGTTGCGGGCGACCTCGGCGATGGTGCGGTGGAAGCGCAGGTCGGCATCCTCGTAGCGCGCCGAATCCGGCGCCGCCCGGGTCTCGCCCGCGATCGCGACCAGCTTGTCGATCTCGGCCTGGGAGGCGCGGAAAGCCGCCAGCCGCGCCATGACCGGCTCGATCGCCAGCCGCACCTCGATCACTTCCAGCGGATTGGTGTGGTCGAGGATGTTGGTGAAGGCGGGGTTGGAGCGGAGATCGATGCCGCCGCCGCGGATCGCGGAGCCCACCGTGCGCACCAGCGCCGGACCGCTGTCCTTGCCGAGATCGCCGGCATGCCCATTCGCACCGTTGATGAAAGTGCCGCGACCCTGATGCCGCGAGATCCGGCCCTCTCGCTCCAGGACTTCAAGCGCGCGGCGCAGGGAGCGGCGGCCCACACCGAGCTCGGTCGCCAGCGAGCGCTCGGGCGGCATGCGGCCGCCGGTGCTGAACTCGGCGCTGGCAATCAACTGCCGGAGCTTGGTGAGCGTGTGGTCGGTGCGCTCCATGGCGTGTCCCCATCGGTCAATAGCTGCAATGCCCGCGGGCCCGCGGTCGGTGAAACCATTCGTGGCGCGGACGATACCATGATCTCGGCGCCGCAACAATCCACCGCACCAATCAACCGCGCGAATGGACTCTCGTTGACGGTGGCGATGAGAAATGGTTACGATCATCGCCAATGAAATGCGGTACCAATCAGCGATTGGTTCGCACCAAGAATGGCGTCAAGGGTGGGGCGGCGATGCAATCGAACAAGGCGAAAGAGCATAATCTCCAGGCCGCGTTGGATCAGCTTCACGCGGACGTCTATGCCAGCAACATGGCGCCCTACTGGGTGGTCGACCGCACCAAGCTCCATGACGAAGACACCCAGGTCATGGACAAGCGCAAGGCGATCCCGTTCCTGTGGACCTATAAGGACCAGATCGAACCGCTGCTGCACCGTTCCGCCGAATTGATCACCACCGAGACCTCGGAGCGCCGGTCATTGGTTCTGGTGAACCCGGGTCTCGCGCCGAGCCGTGCCACCACCACGACGATGTATGTCGCCTATCGCCTCAACGATCCGCGCGAGATCATGCCGCCGCACCGGCATTCGCCCAACGCGATCCGCTTGGGGCTCACCGGCAAGGCCAACTTCACCGGCGTCGAGGGCGAGAACATCACCTTCGGCCCGGGCGATCTGGTCCTCACGCCGCATGACACCTGGCACAATCACGGCAACCAGGGCGACGACAACGCGATCAACTTGAGCGTTCTCGATCTCCCGCTCGTGGAAGCCCTGAACTCGATGTATTTCGAGCACGACTACACCGAGGAAGAAGAGGGCGTGAAGATCAAGAAGAAGATGCAGTCCGAGCGCTTCCCCTCGGACTACTCGCAGCAGATCTACGGGTCCGGCGGCCTGTTGCCGCGCTTCGTCTCGCACCACCGCGGCGCCGGCACCGCCTCGCCGATGTATGTCTACCGCTACGACATGATGCGGGAGGCGCTGGAGCGCTTCAAGGATTGGGACGGCGATCCGCATGAAGCGATCATGATCGAATATGTCGATCCCACCACCGGCCAGGGCATCTTCAAGACCATCACCTTCTTCATGCAGATGCTGCGGCCGGGCGAGAAGACCCTGCCGCTGAAGCAGAGCGCCAGCCTGGTGGTCTCGCCCTTCGAGGGCAGCGGCTATACCCAGGTCGGCAA
>JAYSFH010000260.1:0-3667 GCA_041913405.1 Dongia sp.
CATGGGCCATGCCGCGACCCGCGCCCGCGCCGACGTGATCGGCGCGCTCGGCATGGCGGCGGAGCCGAGCTTCGACTGGACGGTCGCGGTGAAGATCGTCACCGCCACCTCGGGCGAGGGGCTCGATGCGCTGCTCGCCGAGATCGCCGAGCACTGGCATTGGCTGCACCGCGAAACGCGCCTCGCCGAACGCCGCCGACTGCAGGCCGAGAACTGGCTCAAGCAGGCGATCAAGGACCGCTACGGCCGCGAAGGGCTGAAGCGCTTGGGCGCGATCAGCCTCGCACCGGAGACGGCGCCGTTCGGGCTGCTGGCGAAGGTCGACTAGAGATCCGCGAAGGCCGCGATGGCGGCGCGGTCGAAGCCTTTGCTGGCAGTGAGCAGCTGTCGCGAATAGGGGTGCTTGAGTTCGCCCCTGGCCAGCATCCCGGCATCGGCGGTCTCGACGATCTCGCCGGTGCGCATGATGGCGAGGCGCTCGCAGAGCTGCGCCACCACCGCGAGATCGTGGCTGACCAGGATATAGGTGAGGTCGAGCTCCTGCCGCAGCTTGGCCAGCAGGTTCAAGACTTCCGCCTGGATCGAGACATCGAGCGCCGAGGTGGGTTCGTCCAGCAACAAGAGCTTGGGTCGCAGGATCAGCGCGCGGGCGATGGCGACGCGCTGGCGCTGGCCGCCGGAGAGCTGATGCGGATAGCGGAAGCGGAAGGAAGGCCCGAGCTGGACCTGCTCCAGCGTATCCTTCACCCGGTTCTCGATGTCGCCGATCCCATGCACCTGCAGGGGCTCTGCCAGGATGCGATCGACCGTGTGCTTCGGGTGCAGCGAGCCATAGGGATCCTGGAACACCATCTGGATCGCGCGCTTGGCGTCCTTGTCACGATCGCGGGCCAGCGGCTTGCCGGCCACGGTGATCTCACCGCTCCAAGCTGGATTGAGGCCGGCGAGCACCCGCAGCACCGTCGTCTTGCCTGAGCCGGACTCGCCCACCAGGCCGAAGCTCTCGCCGGCGGCAATGGCGAAGCTGACGCCGGCGAGCGCGCGCACATGGTGCTTGCCGGTGTAGAAATCCACCTCGAGGTTCTTGACTTCGACCATGGCGGCTTTGCCGTTCATCGCGTCACCGGTGCCATCCAGCTCGGGTCGCGCTGCAGCGTCGGCAGCACGTCGACCGGCTTCTCCAGGTTCGGCGTGCAGGCGAGCAACCCGCGGGTATAGGGATGCTTCGCCGCGCCGAGCTGCTTGGCATCCAGCTCCTCCATGACCTGGCCGGCATACATGACCAGCACGCGGTCGCAGAAGGTGCTGACCAGGTTGAGGTCGTGGCTGATGAAGATGAGCCCCATGTCCCGGGTCTTCACCAGGTCGTCCAGGATCGCCAGCACCTGCAGTCGCACCGTCACGTCGAGCGCCGAGGTCGGCTCGTCGGCGATCAGCAACTCAGGCTCGGTCACCAGCATCATCGCGATCATCACGCGCTGACCCATGCCGCCGGAAAGCTCATGCGGCCAGGCGCGGAACACCCGCTCCGGATCGCGGATCTTCACCGCTTCCAGCATCTCGATGGCGCGGCTCTTGAGCGCGCTCTTGGCGTTGCTGCGGGCGGCCGCTTCCATCAGCTGGTCGCCCACCCGCATCACCGGATTGAGCGAGTATTTCGGGTCCTGCATCACCATGGTGATGCGGCGGCCGCGGATCTCCCGCCATTGCGCATGGGAGAGGCCGAGCAGGCTCCTGCCGTCGAACTCCAGCTTCTCGGCCGAGACGCGGCCGGGGGTGAGGCCGAGGATGGCCCGCGCGGTCTGCGATTTGCCGGAGCCGGACTCGCCGACAATCGCCAGCTTCTCGCGCCCCAGGGTGAAGGAGACATCGCGCACGACATGGTTGGTCCCGGTCGCCGTGTGGAAGCGGATGTTGAGCTTCCGGACGTCGAGGATCGGCTTTGTCGTCATCGCTCCTCCCCCGTCACTGCTCACGGGGATCCAGCACGTCGCGCAACCCGTCGCCGACCAGGTTGAAGCCGAGGCTGACGATGAAGATCGCAATGCCGGGATAGGTGCAGACCCACCACTGGTTCAGGATGTCCTGGCGCCCGTCGGCGACCATGGAGCCCCATTCCGGCTGCGGCAGCGGCACGCCGAGACCGAGAAAGCCCAGGCCGGCGGCGGTCAGGATGATGCCGGCCATGTCGAGCGTGACGCGGACGATCAGCGACGGCAGGCACATCGGCATGATGTGGCCGACCAGGATGCGCAGCGAAGACGCACCGCTCATCTGCGCCGCGGCGATATAGTCGGTGTTGCGGACGGTGAGCGTCTCCGCCCGGGCGATCCGCGCGTAGGGCGGCCAGGAGGTGATCGCGATCGCGAGGATCAGGTTCTCCATTCCGGCGCCCAGGGCGGCCGCGAAGGCGAGGGCCAGCACCAGCTTCGGCAGCGCGAGGAAGGCGTCGGTCAGGCGCATCAGTGCCGTGTCGATCCAGCCGCCGAGATAGCCCGCAGTCGTCCCGATGATCACGCCGACGGGTGCCGCGATGATGGCGACCATGAAGATGATCAGCAGACTGGTGCGCGAGCCGTAGACGATGCGGCTCCAGATGTCCCAGGAATGGGCGTCGGTGCCGAGCCAGTGGTCGCCGCCGGGCGGCAGGAAGCGATCGGCGACGGTGTCGCCGCTGACGACCGGGCTGTAGACCGTGATCAGCGGCGCAAAGATGGCCATGCCGACCAGGGCGAGCAGGATCACCAGACCCAGCATGGACAGCGGGCTGCGCGCGAACGCCGCCCAACCGAGATAGGCGCGTCCGGCGCGGGCCTGGAAGCGGGATTTCGGCATGTTGGTCAGCAGCCAGCCGCGCCATTGCGGCGGCGTCAGTGCGATCACCCAACCTGTCGATGCGGCGTTGCTCATGCTTCCCTCATCTCGCCCGCGGATCGAGGAACCGATAGAGGATGTCGGTCAGCGTGTTGATCAGGATGTAGACGAAGCCGACCACGACGGTTCCGCCCATCACCGCCGGCAGGTCCTGGCCGAAGATCGAATCCGTGATGTAAAGACCGATGCCGCGCCAGGTGAAGACCGTCTCGGTCAGCACCGAGCCCTCCAGCAGGTTGCCGTAGGAGAGCGCGATCACGGTCAGCAGCGGCACCATGATGTTGCCCATGGCGTGCTTCCAGATGATCCGCCGCTCCGGCACGCCTTTGACGCGGGCGGTCAGCACGTATTCCTGCCGCAGCTGGCTCAGCATCAGCGAGCGGGTCATGCGGCTGATATAGGCCAATGAATAATAGCCCAGCAGCGCCGCGGGCAGGATGAGGTGCGAGACCGCGTTCCAGAACATCTCGGTGTCGCCGCTGATCAGCGTGTCGATGGTCATGATGCCGGTGATCGGCGTCACCATGTCCTCATAGCCGAAGTCGAGGCGCCCGGGTCCCGGCAACCAGTCGAGCTTGGCGTAGAAGATCAGCAGGCCCATGATGCCGAGCCAGAAGATAGGCATCGAATAGCCAACCAGCCCGACGAAGCGGATCAGGTTGTCGATCCAGCTGTCCTTGCGCACCGCGCCGAGCACGCCGAGCGGCACGCCGATGACGACCCCGATGATGATGCCCCAGGTGGCGAGCTCGAGGGTCGCCGGGAAGACATGGGCGAGATCGGTCAGGATCGG
>JAYSFH010000260.1:3677-5419 GCA_041913405.1 Dongia sp.
GGGTTGTTGGTGCGCAGGGAAGTGCCCAGATCGCCCTGGATCACCTGCCAGATGTAGATCAGAAACTGCACCGGGATCGGATGATTGAGGCCGAGCTTCTCGCGAGCCGCGGCAATCGCCTCGGCCGAGGCGTGGTCGCTGACGATCGCCAGGACCGGATCGGCCGGCAGCATCCGGCTGATGACAAAGGTCACCAGCAGCAGGCCGAACATGGTGATGGCGATCGAGACCAGCACCTTGCCGACGGAACGAAGCCAGCCTGGGATCATGCGACCTGGTTTTATCCTGCGAGGAATCCGAAAAAATTCGGGCGATCCTCCGTCCCGGTCCGGAAGGAACCGGGACGGAGAAATCGCCCGTCTGTCTCCGCCGTGATCAGTTCTTCACGACCTTGCTGTAGAGGTTCGAGTCGAAGGTCGGGCCGATGATCAGGCCGTTCACGTTGGAACGGACCGCCGCGGTCTCGACCTGCTGGAACATGATGATGTACGGGCTCTCGTTCAGCGCCTGCTTCTGCAGGTCCATGTACAGCTGCGCCCGCTTGGCCCCGTCCTTCTCGTCGCGCGCCGCCTTGACGGCCGCCTCACGCTCCGGCGACTGCCACTGGTTGCGCTTGGCGAGCGGCGCGTTCAGATAGCCGTCGGCGTTGGAGTGGGGGTCCTGGTAGTCCGAGCCCCACTGGCCGAGATAGATCTCGTGCTCGCTGGCCCGGTACTTGGTCAGTGTGGTCTTGTTGTCGGCGAGCTGGATGATGAGATTGACACCGGCCTTGGCCATCGAGTTCTGCACCGAGGCGGCGAGCGCCCGGTACTCCGACTTGTTGGCGACGTTCATCGTCACGTCGAAGCCGTTGGGATAGCCGGCCTTGGCCAGCAGCTCCTTGGCCTTCTTCAGGTCGAAGCTGAACGGCGTCTCGTTGTCGGCGCCGAGCTGGCCGTCGGGGAGGAAGGTCTGGTGCTTGACGCCGGTGCCGTCGAACTGGGTCTTCGCCAGGCCGTCGTAGTCCACCAGGTACTTCATCGCCTGGCGCACGTCGCTGTTACCGAGCTCCTTGTTCTTGACGTTGAGGCCCATGTACCAGAGCGTCGCCTTCGGCGAGGACACGAACTTGATCGCCTTGTCGTGCGCGATCGCCTTCAGCTGGTCGCCGAGCAGGTTGCGCGCGACGTCGATGTCGCCCTTCTGCAGCAGCAATTGCTGGGTGGCGCTTTCGGTCACGTTCTTGATCAGCACGTGCTTGATGACCGGCTTCGGGCCCCAATAGGCGTCATTGGTGTCGAGCACCAGAGCTTCGTTGGCCTTGAAGGTCTTCAGGCTGAACGGGCCGGAGCCGGCTTCGTTGGTCTTCATCCAGGCGTTGCCGTAGTCGCCATCCTTCTCGTGCTCGACCAGCAGCTTCTTGTCCAGGACGACGCTGGTGTAGCTCATGCAGTTGAGGAAGAAGCTCGGCGCGTAGGCGGCGTCGGTCTGGATCGACACCGTCATCGGATCGACCACCTTGACCATGTCCTGGACGTTGTCCTTGGTCAGGCCGAACTGGTTCATGATGAAGGCGGGGTTGCCGTTGATCTTCACGAAGCGGATCAACGAGTAGGCCACGTCCTCGGCGGTGAGATCGTTGCCGGAGTGGAATTTGATGCCCGGCCGGATCTTGAACTGGAAGGTCTTGCCGTCGTCGCTGACGGTGTAGCTCTCGGCGGCGACCCATTTCAGCACCGAGGGATTCTCCGGGTCGAGTGCCA
>JAYSFH010000260.1:5429-5855 GCA_041913405.1 Dongia sp.
TAGGTGTTGGCCATGTATTCCGAGCTGGAGAACTCGTAGATGTCGGCGGGGTCGAGCGAGATGATCTCGTCGATCGCAAACGCCATCACCAGCGTGTCTTTCGGCGTCGCTGCCTGCGCCATGCCCATGGCAAAGGTGAAGGCGCTGACGCTCATCCCCACGGCGAGGAGGGCCGATCGTACAAACGGTTTCATTGCTTTAGCTCCCTGATTCACGCGGTCCTGGCGCTTCATTGGAACGCCCCGCGCCCTGGACCGAACGGTCAAGGTTATCATGGCTTTGTCACGGAGGTAAACGATTGCGACCCGGCCTGGGGACGCTAAAAACCTGCGCCGGCGTTCAGGTCAGGCGGCGAATCCAGTCCTGATGCCTCGGATATTCGGCCAGCAGCGCGTCCCGGTCGGCGAGCTCGAAATCCGCGAAGTC
>JAYSFH010000261.1:0-5822 GCA_041913405.1 Dongia sp.
CCGGTCGCCGGGAAAGGGCGTGACCTTGCTCACGTCTGTCGTGCGCCTTCCAGGAAGCGCTCGATCCCGGTGTGGATCATGCTGCCGATCCGGTTGAGCTCCTCGAAGGTGCGCGCCAGCTCCTCGGCGGCGACGCTGGTCTCGCTGGCCGAGCGCTCGACGATCGCGATGTTCTGCGAGACGCGGTCGGTGCCGGTTGCCGCTTCCTGCACGTTGCGTGCGATTTCGGCGGTCGCCGCGGTCTGCTGCTCGACCGCGGCGGCGACACCGCTGGCGATCTCGCGCAGCTGGCTGATCGTCTGCGCGATCGCCTGCATCAGGCTCACGCAATGTCCGGTCGCCTCCTGCATCGACTGGATCTGGCTGGCGATGTCGCCGGTGGCGCGGCCGGTCTGCCCGGCCAGGCCCTTCACTTCAGAAGCGACGACGGCGAAGCCCTTGCCGGCTTCTCCGGCGCGCGCCGCCTCGATCGTGGCGTTGAGCGCCAGCAGGTTGGTCTGGTTGGCGATCTCGTTGATCAGCTGGACCACGGCGCCGATCCGGCCGGCGGCCTCCGAGAGCGACTGTGCCATCCGGTCGGAGGATTGCGCCGCGGTCGCCGCCTGCTCGGTGATCTCGCTCGATTGCGCGACCCTGCGGCTGATCTCCTGGATCGAGGCGGAGAGCTGCTCGGCCGCGGTCGCGACCATCTGCACATTGCCTGCGGCCTGCATCGAGGCGCTGGCGACGTTGCCCGACTGATCCTTCGAGGTCTGCGCGCTCTCGATGACGACCGCCGCCGACTGCCGGATCTGGGTCGAGACCGCGGCGAGGTTCTGCAGTGCGGACTTCATCTCCATGTCGAAGCCGCGGATCTGCTCTTCGAGCCGGCTCTGCCGTGCCAAGCGTTCCTCGATCATGGCCTGCTGATAGGCCAGGATCGCGACGCCGGCATCCAGCATCACCGCTCCGACCACCGCGGCGACCGCCGGACGTCCACGCCCGCCCCAGCCGCCCCCGCGCAGGGCCTTGTGCTGCAGCAGGTGACTGAGCACGTGGCTGTATCCCGCAAGGTACCAGAGCGGATCGAGCCCGATCCGGTTATGGGTCAGGCCGACGCGGTGCGCACTTTGCAGATATCGCTCGTCGAAGCCGCCCTGGAACAGCTGCCGCCAATGCTCGGTCTGTGCCTGCTTCAGCCGCGCTTCTTGCCCGGCGATCTTGCCGGCCAGGGCCGGCGTCGCGCCGACCCGCCGATAGAAGTCGTCCAGGATCGCCGGCAGGGATGGCGCGATCTCCCCCCAGATCCGCCGCAAATGCTGCGGCGCGGGCTCGGACAGGCCCAGCAGGGCAATGCGCTCGGCAAAATCGGGCAGCGTTTCCAAGATTTCCCCCGTCTTCTTGGTTGGGCTGGGTGCTCCCGCGGCGCCCGTCGTGCTTCCCCGAAGCGGCGACGTCTGGTCGCAGTGAATAAAATGCTAGGCCGTGCTGGATTCAGGGTCGAGGTCTATTGCCGATCTAATATATTGAAATACCTAGATTTAGTTTTCGGACACAATACCTAGGGCCGTAAACCGGTGTACACCTACACCCAATGTGGGTTTTGACCTCGGCCGCGCGACGGGATAGTGACAGCCCTCTTCTGGCTACATGCGAGAAACCTGACGTGCCCGGCACCGCCCATCCGAAGCCTGCCGCTGCCGCTGCCGGCCCGTGGATCCTCCACCTCGCTCCGCCGTCGATCGAGCAGCAGGCGCTCGGCGATGCGCTGCGCGCCGGGGTCGCCGGTCTCAATCTCACCTGGATCGAGCATCCCTCCGATGCGCTGGGGCTGGTCTCGCGCGGGGCGCGGCCGGACCTCCTGCTGTTTCTGGATTCCGCCCTGCACGGCGAGGGGCTGGCGCTGATCGCCAATCTCCGGCGTCTGCATCCGGGGCTGCGGATCGCGGTCTACGGCGCACTCGGCCGGGTCGACTGCGCGCGTTGGCTCGATGCCGGTTGCGACGGGCTGCTGGCTCGCGACGTGCCCCCGCAGCGCTTCATTGCCGGCCTGCGTTTCGTGCTCGAGGGCAATGCCTATGTGACGCCGCAGCTGGTCGCCGCCGGTACGGATTCGGTCAACGGCTGCGCCTTCCTCGGCACCTGCGGCCTCGGCAGCCCGCTGTTCGACCAGATCCCGGCGCCGGTGGTGGTCATGCAGGCCGATCGCTATCTGCTGGTGAACGACGCGGCCGCCTGGCTGATCGGCTATGACCGGCCTGAGCTGTTGCTGAAACGGCCCGATGAGATCGTGGCGGAAGCGCATCGCGGCTTCATCCTCGATGCGCTGCAAGGCTGGCACCGCGGCGTCCCGGTCGACCATGAGTTCGTCGTCGCGCTCAATCACCGCGACGGCGGGTTGGTTTGGATCGCCTCCCAGCACCGGCTGATCAACGTCGGCGGGCGGCCCGCCGTCCTGCTGGTGGCCACCGACCTCACCCCACGGCTGGGCGGCCATGACCAGTCCCGGTTGCTGGCCAAGACGCCGCGCGAACTGGCCGCCGACCTGACCCTCGCCGACCGCGCCGTTTCCACGGCCCGCCCGCCGTCCTGGTCCGGCGAGCACGGCGGCCAGCCGGACCTGACCACCCGGCAACGTCAGGTTCTGGAATTGTTGTCCGGCGGCGCCTCCAACAAGCGCATCGCCGGCCAGCTCGGGATCAGCGAGGCGACCGCAAAATTACACGTCCACCGGCTCCTGCGCGCCCTCGGCGCGCGCGACCGGGCGCAGGCGGTCGGCTATGGCCGGAAGCTCGGCCTGATCACCGCGTGATCTGCGACATAGAAGTCCCGGAATCAGCAACCAAAGTCGCAAATTTGCCTTGATCCGGCAGTAGGTTCCGCACTTATTCGTGACCGGACAGGACTGAAACGCTGGACCCTGGTTTTCCGGGACCGGGCAGGCTAGACAAAGCATCATGAGCAACGAATTTCCGCCCCTGCGCGCCGTGCGGCTGGATGACGACGCAGGCGATGCCCTGCCGCCTCCGCCGCCGCCGCCGGAAGACCCTGAGCCGAAGAAGAAGCGCGGTCGCGAGCCGAAGAAGAAGCGCCGGGGCGGCTTCCGCCTGCCCTGGGTGATCTCCTTCCTGCTGAGCGTGATCTTCGTCGGCGGCACGGTCGCCGCGATCGGCGGCTGGGTCGCCTGGATGCATTATTCCGAGGGCCTGCCGGACTACTACCAGCTCGCCAGCTACGACCCGCCGGTGGTCAGCCGCGTCTATGCCGGCGACGGCCGCCTGCTCGCCGAGTATGCGGTGGAGAACCGGGTCTTCGTTCCGATCACCGCGATCCCGAAGCGCGTGATCAACGCCTTCCTCTCGGCCGAGGACAAGACCTTCTACACCCATCCCGGCATCGACGTGCCGAGCCTGGTCAAGGCCGCCTGGATCAACCTGCTGAACTACGGCCGCGACCGTCGCCCGATCGGCGCTTCGACCATCACCCAGCAGGTCACCAAGAACTTCCTGCTCTCGAACGAGGTCTCCTATGGCCGCAAGGTCAAGGAAGCGATCCTGGCGCTCAGGATCGAGAAGGCCTTCTCCAAGGACCGCATCCTCGAGCTCTACCTGAACCAGATCTATCTCGGCTCCGGCAATTACGGCGTCGCCGCCGCCTCGATCAACTACTTCAACAAGTCGCTGAACGAGTTGACCATCGGCGAGGCCGCTTATCTCGCATCGCTGCCGAAGGCGCCGAACAACTACAACATGAAGCGCAACCACGAAGCGGCACTCGACCGCCGCAACTGGGTTGTCGACCGCATGCTCGAGAACGGCGTGATCAACGCCGAGGAAGCGGCCGCCGCCAAGGCCGAGCCGCTCGAGCAGCGCGAGCGCGCCGAGACCGAGCGCGTCACCGCCGATTACTTCGCCGAGGAAGTCCGCCGCGAGCTTGCCCAGCGCTTCGGCCAGGATGCGCTCTACAAGAAGGGCCTGACGGTCCGCGCCACCGTCAATCCGGAGCTGCAGATCGACGCCGACAGCGCGCTCCGCAAGGCGCTGGTCTCCTATGACCGGACCCGCGGCTATCGCGGCCCGCTGAAGCATATCGAGGTCACCGAGACCTGGAAGGACGAGCTCGCCAAGCTCGAGCCGATGCCCTGGCTCTACCAGTGGCAGGACGCGATCGTGCTCGGCGTCGAGAAGCAGGTTGCCAAGATCGGGCTCAAGGATGGAACCGAAGGCAGCATTCCCCTGGCGGAGCTGGTGTGGGCTCGCAAGCAGCAGCCTGACTTCAGCCGCGGCCCGCAGATCAAGGGCGCCGACGAAGTGCTCAAGGTCGGCGACGTGGTCGCCGTCGAGCCGGTCGAGAAGGACAAGGACGACAAGCCCTATCCGGCCGGGACCTTCGGCCTCAGGCAGGTCCCGGAAGTCTCCGGTGCCTTTGTCGCCATGGACCCGCATACCGGCCGTGTGCTCGCCATGAGCGGCGGCTGGAACTACCAGCAGAGCGAGTTCAACCGCGCGACCCAGGCGATGCGCCAGCCCGGCTCCTCGTTCAAGCCGATCGTCTATCTCGCGGCGCTGGAATCCGGCTTCACGCCCTCGACCGTCATCCTCGACGCGCCGATGATGATCAGCCAGGGTCCCGGCCTGCCGATGTGGCAGCCGGAGAACTTCAAGCAGGAATATTTCGGTCCGGCGACCCTGCGCGTCGGCCTCGAGAACTCGCGCAACCTGATGACCATCCGCGTCGCGCAGACCATCGGCATGGCCAAGGTCGCGGAGATGGCCGGGCGCCTCGGCGTCATGGACAACATGCAGCAGACGCTGGCGATGTCGATCGGCGCCGGCGAGACCACCGTCCTCAAGATGGTCTCCGCCTATTCGATGATCGTGAACGGCGGCAAGAAGATCGAGCCGACCTTCATCGACCGCGTGCAGGACGGCCAGGGCTGGACCCTCTATCGCCATGACCAGCGCAAATGCGACGGCTGCGCCGGGATCGCTTATGACGGCCAGCCGCCCCCCGATCTGCCGGACGAGCGCCCGCAGGTGCTGGATCCGATGGTCGCCTATCAGATGGTCTCGCTGATGGAAGGCGTGGTGCGCCGCGGCACCGGCTCAGCGGTCAGCAAGGTCGGCAAGCCGCTGGCCGGCAAGACCGGCACCACCAATGACGGCCGCGACGTCTGGTTCGTCGGCTTCTCGCCCGACCTCGCCGCCGGCGTCTATATCGGCTTCGACCAGCCGCGCACCCTCGGCGAAAAGGCGACCGGCGGCACGCTCTCGGCCCCGATCTTCCGTGACTTCATGCTGGCGGCGCTCAAGGACAAGCCCGCGACCCCGTTCCGCGTCCCGCCCGGCATCCGTCTCGTTCGCGTCAACTACAAGAGCGGCCAGCGCGTGCAGCCGGGCGACGAGGGCCGGGTGATCTGGGAAGCCTTCCGTCCGGGCACCGAGCCCAACGGCGCGCCGATGCAGATCGTCGAAGGCGACAGCAGCTACAGCCAGGACGCCGGCTATGGCAGCGTCATTCCGCTCGAGAGCCAGATGCCGCAGCAGGCGACCGATTCGGTCCCGCAGGATACCGCGACCAGCATCCTCGACATGCCGGAGCAGACGCCGCAGGTCACCTATACCCAGCCGCTCTACGGCCCGGGCGAGGGATCGAACCCCGCCGACTATCATCCGACCAACGTCGCGCCGCCCGGCGTCGGCGTCACCCCGCCCGCCGGGGATGCGACGGCCGCGACGGCACCGGCGCCGGTCGACGGCAATGTCGCGCCGAATCAGGTGGGCGAGCTCGGCAATGCGCCGCCGCCACCGCTGCCGAACACGGTGGACCAGCTCGACAACCAG
>JAYSFH010000262.1:0-5822 GCA_041913405.1 Dongia sp.
GACCTTCGTCTTCGCCTTGATCATCATCTATCTGGTGCTGGCGGCGCAGTTCGAGAGCCTGCGCGACCCGATCGTGATCCTGGTCAGCGTGCCGCTGGCGATCACCGGCGCGATGGTGCCGATGTTCCTGGGGATGCAAAGCCTGAACATCTACACCCAGGTCGGCCTGGTGACGCTGATCGGCCTCATCACCAAGCACGGCATCCTGATGACTGAGTTCGCCAACCAGCTGCAGCGCAAGGAAGGCCTCGACCGGCGGTCGGCCATTCAGCAGGCCGCGGTCGTGCGCCTGCGGCCCATCCTGATGACCACCGCCGCCATGGTGGTGGGGCTGATCCCGCTGCTGATGGCGACCGGCGCCGGTGCCGCCAGCCGCTTCGCGATCGGCATCACGATCGTGCTCGGGATGGGCATCGGCACGCTGTTTACGTTATTCGTGCTGCCGACCTTCTACACCCTGCTCGCGACCGATCACCGCGAGGCGAAGCGCGAGGGCCGGAAGAGCGAGATCGAGGCGGTATCTTAGGTCAGCGAGCGCCCGGAAGCCTCAGAACGGCTTTTTGTCACGGCAGGGCGTGACCGCGCATTTCGCGAGGCGCGCGACGTCGACGATCGCCGGGCCGAGCGCGGCCAGTACGATGAGCACGGCGAGAGCCGCGTTGCAGGTCGTGACGTTCAACATGGCGAACCTCCTGGCCGACTCTGGGAGAGCACCGCGGTGAATCCGCGGCGCCAATCGGCAACACCATCATACGGCCAATGGCGCGCCTGGCAAAGTGCGCTGCAGCAAAAGTGACGGCCGTCACTTCGATCCTTGGGACGACAACCGGCGGATTGGCCGTCATCAAACCGAAAACACCACGATGATTGTGGAGACTCGGGCGGACATCAAATGCGCTTCAGGAACGAAAGCGCCGGCTGAATGAGATTCAATTGGAACGCCGGGCGCCGGCGCACATTTCGTTGGGACACCGTATTCGGGTGAGCACCAGTTTCGGATTTCCCATGCAGACGCCCCGCCCCGACCATTTCACCTATCCGCAAGGGATCCCCGCGGATTCCAAGGAGGGCGAGACCGCGCTCAAACATTCCTGGATACGCGGCGTCTTCATCGCGGGGTTGATCGGCGCATTCACCCTGGGCCTCGCCCTATCGCTCGCCGGCTGAGACTGTTCAGTTCGTCTCCTGGTTCACGGAGCCGTCGGGCGCCACCATCACATTGACCGCGTTGCCGCCGCTGCGCGCCTGGGCGTGCCAGACATTGTCGCAGCCCTTCTCGAGGCCGGTGATGTCGGTGTAGCCGGCGGCTTCCAGCTTCGCCCTCGCCTGCTCCGCGGTCGAACCGTCGATCTTGTCGCCCGCCGCGCAGTTGTTGCCCGGCTGCGGCGAGACGGTGGCTTCCTGGGCATCCGCAAAGTTCGGCGGCGCCATCAGGATGCAGGTGATCAAGGCGAGCAGAAGCGTCAGCAGCACGGTCTTCAGGAACGACGTGTCCTTGGCATAGGCCTCATGCAGGCGGCCGGCACGCGGATGGGTGGCTCTCATGGTTTCATCCCTGGTCGAGTGAGCGGCGGCAGGGGGCCGCTCCGTGCCCGATTCAACAGCGCAGCGGGCCAAGTTGTTGCATCGATTCTTGGTCAATTCGTGACGGCGGCGCGTCACCCTTGCGACCGGTTTCGGACAGTGATAGCTATGCAGCTTGTATATACAAGTTGAGGGACGATGCTCCTATGAACGCCCCCGTCAAGAATCAGCGGGTGATCCGCGCCCCGCGCGGCACCCAGCTCAGCGCCAAGTCCTGGATGACCGAGGCGCCCTTGCGCATGCTGATGAACAACCTCGACCCGGAAGTGGCTGAGAATCCAGCAGAATTGGTGGTCTATGGCGGCATCGGCCGAGCCGCCCGCAACTGGGAGTGCTTCGACCGGATCGTCGCCACCCTCAAGGACCTCAACGAGGACGAGACCCTGCTGATCCAGTCCGGCAAGCCGGTCGGCGTTTTCCGGACCCACAAGGACGCGCCGCGGGTGCTGCTGGCGAACTCCAACCTGGTCCCCCACTGGGCGACCTGGGAGCATTTCCGCGAATTGGATGCCAAGGGCCTCATGATGTACGGCCAGATGACGGCCGGCTCCTGGATCTACATTGGCAGCCAGGGCATCGTGCAGGGCACCTACGAAACCTTCGTCGAAGCCGGCGTGCAGCACTACGGCGGCGACCTCAAGGGCCGCTGGATCCTGACCGGCGGCCTCGGCGGCATGGGCGGGGCGCAACCGCTCGCCGCAGTCTTCGCCGGCGCCTCGATGCTGGCAGTCGAATGCGAGCCGTCGCGGATCGAGAAGCGCCTCGAGACCAAGTATCTCGACATGAAGGCGGCAACCCTCGATGAAGCCCTGGCGATGCTCGAGAAAGCCAAGCAGGACGGCAAGGCAATCTCAGTCGGGCTGCTGGGCAATGCCGCGGAAGTCTTCCCGGAAATCCTGAAGCGCGGCATCCGTCCCGACATGGTGACCGACCAGACCAGCGCCCATGATCCGCTGAACGGCTATCTCCCGGCCGGCTGGAGCCTCGCCAAGGCCGCCGAGATGCGGGTGAAAGACCCTGCCGGCACGGTGAAGGCCGCGAAGGAGTCGATGGCGCTGCAGGTCAAGGCGATGCTCGGCTTCCAGAAGCTCGGCATCCCGACCTTCGACTACGGCAACAACATCCGCCAGATGGCGATGGAGGCCGGCGTTGCGAACGCCTTCGACTTCCCCGGCTTCGTCCCCGCCTATATCCGCCCGCTGTTCTGCAAGGGCGTCGGCCCGTTCCGCTGGGCAGCACTCAGCGGCGAGGCCGACGACATCTGGAAGACCGACGCCAAGGTCAAGGAGCTGATGCCCCACGACACGCATCTGCACAACTGGCTCGACATGGCGAAGGCTCGGATCAAGTTCCAGGGCCTGCCGGCCCGCATCTGCTGGGTCGGTCTTGGCGACCGCGCGCGGCTGGGATTGGCCTTCAACGAGATGGTGGCCAAGGGCGAGTTGAAGGCGCCGATCGTGATCGGCCGCGATCACCTGGACAGCGGCTCGGTCGCCTCGCCCAATCGCGAGACCGAAGGCATGCAGGACGGCTCCGACGCGGTCTCCGACTGGCCGCTCTTGAACGCGCTGCTGAACACGGCCTCGGGTGCGACCTGGGTCAGCCTCCACCACGGCGGCGGCGTCGGCATGGGCTTCTCCCAGCATGCCGGCATGGTCATCGTCTGCGACGGCTCCAAGGAGGCGGCCGCAAGGCTCGAGCGCGTGCTGACCAACGACCCGGCCACCGGCGTCATGCGCCACGCGGATGCCGGCTACCAGATCGCGCAAGACTTCGCGCGGGAGAAGGGACTGAACCTGCCGATGCTGAAGGGATAAGTGCGGCCGTGCGTACTCCGCCGGGATTCCCCACTCGGTCGTCATCCCAAGGCTTGGCCTTGGGATCCACGAGTTTCTTTCCGGTCGCTCCACACTCGTGGATGCCAAGGCCAGGCCTTGGCATGACGGCACAGTAAGCGGAGGCAACGTGCAACACGACCTCCTCCTCGAGAACTGCAACGCCGCCACGATGGCCGGTGACGCGCCCTATGGCGCGATCGAGGATGCGGCGATCGGCGTCACCGGCGACAGGATCAGCTATGTCGGGCCGCGCCAGGACGCCGGCGCCGCCAGACAGCGCATCGACCTCAAGAACCGCTGGGTCACCCCGGGCCTGATCGACTGCCACACCCACATCGTCTATGGCGGCGACCGCGCCAACGAGTTCGAGCTGCGCCTGAAAGGCGCCACCTACGAAGAAATCGCCAAGGCCGGCGGCGGCATCGTCTCCACGGTGAAGGCGACCCGTGCCGCCGGCGAAGCCGAGCTCGTCGCCAGTGCCGCGAAGCGCATGGCGCCGCTGCTGAACGAAGGCGTCACCACCATCGAGATCAAGTCCGGCTACGGCCTCGACCTCGAGACCGAGCGCCGGATGCTGAAGGCGGCGCGGACCCTTGGCAAGCAGCTGCCGGTCACGACGCGCGCGACCTGCCTCGCCGCGCATGCTCTGCCGCCGGAATACAAGGATCGGTCGGACGCCTATATCGACCTGGTCTGCAACGAGATCACGCCGACCCTGGCGAAAGAAGGCCTGGTCGATGCGGTCGATGTGTTCTGCGAGAAGATCGCCTTCTCGGCCGAGCAGACCCGCCGCGTCTTCGATGTGGCGAAGCAGCTCGGCATTCCGGTGAAGCTCCATGCCGAGCAGCTCTCCGACCTGAACGGCGCGGCGCTGGCGGCGGAATACGGCGCGCTCTCGGCCGAGCATCTGGAATGGGTCAGCGACGCCGGGATCGCCGCGATGGCGAAGGCCGGCACCGTCGCGGTGCTGCTGCCCGGCGCCTTCTACGCCTTGCGCGAGACCAAGCTGCCGCCGATCGACGGCTTCCGCAAGCATGGCGTCGCCATGGCGCTGGCGACCGACAGCAACCCGGGCAGCTCCCCCGCTCTCTCCTTGCTGCTGATGCTCAGCATGGCCTGCACCTTCTTCCGCTTCACACCGGAGGAGGCGCTGCGCGGCATCACCGTCAACGCCGCGAAGGCGCTCGGCCTGTCCAGGAGCCACGGCACGATCGAGGCGGGCAAGGCCGCGGACCTCGCGGTCTTCGATATCGCGCGGCCGGCGGAGCTCGCCTATTGGATCGGCGGCACCCCGACCGCGGCCGTCATGCGCGCCGGTCGATGGACCCGGCAGCCGTGAAGCTCACCCATCTCAGGCCCGCCGACTACAAGACCATGCCGTGGAAGAACGGCGGCGGCACCACGACCGAGCTGATGGCCGAGAGCAACGGGGCCAGCGCAGGCTATGACTGGCGGCTCAGCATCGCTTCGGTCACGGCATCCGGCCCGTTCTCGGATTTCAGCGGCTATGACCGCAGCATCATGCTGGTCGAGGGCAATGGCTTCAGCCTGGAGTTCGCCGAGGCCGGCACCCATCACCTGGTGCGCGGCTTCGTGCCCTTGCGCTTCGACGGCGCATGGCAGACCAACTGCACCTTGATCGACGGACCCGTGAAGGACTTCAACCTCATCGCCCGCAAGAACGTCCATGCGGTGCTGGACGTGCTGCGGGTGACCGGCACCGAGACCGTCGCCCTCTCGCGCACCACCGTGCTCCATCTCTTTCGCGGCCAGGTCGCGGCGGCCGACCGCAACCTGGTCGGCGGCGACAGCCTGCGCATCGACGACGCGTCCGGCCCGCTGGAGCTGGTGGCCACGCGGCCCTCGATCCTTGCCGCGGTGCGGATCGGCGGTCCCGCATGACCACGGCCCAGCCGCGCCCTTATCATTTCTTCGAGGGCGAGACGCCGCTCCTGATCAGCATCCCCCATGTCGGCACCGACCTGCCGCCGGAAGTGGAAGCGGGCCTGAGCGAAGCCGCGCGGCCGCTGCCCGACACCGACTGGCATCTGACCCGGCTCTACGATTTCGCCGGTGCCATGGGGGCGAGCGTGCTCGGTGCGCGCTATTCGCGCTTCACCATCGACCTCAATCGCCCGCCCGACGACAAGCCGCTATATGCCACGGCGACGACCGGGCTCTATCCCGACATCCTGTTCGACGGCACCCCGGCCTTCAAGCCGGGTGCGGCCCCCAGCGCGGAACGGCGCGCCTTCTATCTCTCCGAGATCTGGCGGCCCTATCACGAGAAGATCGGCGACGAGCTGAAGCGCCTCAAGCAGCGCTTCGGCCATGCCGTGCTGTTCGACGCGCATTCGATCCGCGGCCATATCCCGCGCCTGTTCGAAGGCGACCTTCCCG
>JAYSFH010000263.1:0-5821 GCA_041913405.1 Dongia sp.
ACACGTCGCCATGGGCGAAGTTGATCATGCCGATGATGCCGTAGACCATCGTGTAGCCGATGGCGATCAGGCCGTAGACCGAGCCCAGGGTCAGGCCGTTGATCAGCTGCTGGAGAAAATAGGGAAACCAATCCATGTGCGCTCGCCCGCCGGATTATTCCGCGACCAGTCGAACGGGGGCCGCGCCGGGGTTTCCCCGCGCTTCCCTGCCTGCCCTCAGAATTTGGCAGGACGTCCAGACCTGAATGATTGCCTTTCCCGGTTCCGTTGGAACCGGGCTCCACTGTGCAACGCTCAGCATTCCCCGCTCTCGACCTTCGCTGGCCGGCCGATGGTTCGGCCCGATCCGCGCTGTCGTTATTTGCCGGAACCTAGCTCAAGCCCCTTGTAGGACCAAGAGATATCGCACCCCAAGGATTGCGTTCCTTACCTGTTCCCGGAATTGGTCCCGCGCTTGGCGAGCACATATTCCAGCTTGCGGACCGCCAGGCGCGTGAGTTCGGTGTCGCCGACGCCGAGCGCCCCGACGATCGATACTTCGGTCAGGGTCGCCGGATCCATGGCGGTCACTTTCACCGCATTGCCAACGCGGTGGAACTCGATGATATACCCTTCTTCCTCGGACATGCCCCGCCCTGGTGTGCGCCGTATTCGAATTGGATTCTAGCATCGATCAGAGGTCGAGGAGAGTGAGATGAGTTCCGCCCGCCACAGTTCCAAGCCCGAGTTCACCTGGGATGACGCGCTGTTGCTCGACGAGCAGCTCAGCGAAGAGGAACGGCTGGTGCGCGACACCGCGCGCGGCTACGCCCAGGACAAGCTGATGCCGCGCGTGCTCATGGCGAACCGGCACGAGAAGTTCGACCGTGAGATCATGAACGAGCTGGGCGAGCTCGGGCTCCTCGGCTCGACCATCGACGGCTACGGCTGCGCCGGCACCAACTACACCTCCTACGGCCTGGTCGCCCGGGAGATCGAGCGCGTCGATTCCGGTTATCGCTCGGCGATGTCGGTTCAGTCGAGCCTGGTCATGCACCCGATCCATGCTTACGGCACCGAGGAGCAGCGCCAGAAATACCTGCCCCGCCTCGCCACCGGCGAGATCGTCGGCTGCTTCGGCCTGACCGAGCCCGACCACGGCTCCGACCCCGGCAGCATGAAGACCACGGCGAAGAAGACTTCCGGCGGCTACGTGCTGAACGGCGCCAAGATGTGGATCACCAATTCGCCGATCGCCGACATCGCGGTGGTCTGGGCCAAGACCGAGGACGGCGTGATCCGCGGCTTCGTCCTGGAACGCGGCATGAAGGGATTCTCGACCCCGAAGATCGAAGGCAAGTTCTCGCTCCGCGCCTCGGTCACCGGCGAGATCGTCATGCAGAATGTCGAGGTGCCGGAAGCCAACCTGCTGCCGAATGTATCAGGCCTCAAAGGCCCGTTCGGCTGCCTCAACAACGCGCGCTACGGCATCGCCTGGGGCGCGCTGGGGGCTGCGGAGTTCTGCTGGCATCAGGCGCGCAGTTACACGCTCGACCGCAAGCAGTTCGGCCGGCCCTTGGCCGCCAACCAGCTCATCCAGAAGAAGCTCGCCGACATGCAGACCGAGATCACGCTCGGGCTTCAGGCCTGTTTGCGGGTCGGCCGCCTGAAGGACGAAGGCCGCGCCGCGCCGGAGATGATCTCGCTGATCAAGCGCAATTCCTGCGGCAAGGCGCTCGACATCGCGCGCACCGCCCGCGACATGCACGGCGGCAACGGGGTCAGCGACGAGTTCCACGTCATCCGCCATGTGATGAATCTGGAAGCCGTGAACACCTATGAGGGCACGCACGACATCCACGCGCTGATCCTCGGCCGCGCGCAGACCGGCATCCAGGCGTTCATGGCGGAGTAAGCGCGCGTCGCTAGGCGACGCGCACCGCTTCCAGGAAGCTCTCCACCTCGCCGCGCAGAGCCTGCGAGCGTTCGGCCAGCCCGTCGGCCGCGCCGCGCACTTCCGAGGCCGCGGCACCGGTGAGGTCGGCGGCATGCGTGACGCCGGTGATGTTCTCGTCCACCGAGGCGGTGCCCTGCGCCGCTTCCTGGACGCTGCGGGCGATCTCCTGGGTGGCGGCACTCTGCTCGACCACGGCGGCCGAGACCTGGGCGGTGATGTCGTTGATCTTGTCGATGGTCTCGACGATCGAGCGGATCGCCGCCACGGATTCGCCGGTCACCGACTGCACCGCCGAGATATGCGCGCCGATCTCCTCGGTCGCCTTGGCGGTCTGGTTGGCCAGGGTCTTCACTTCCGACGCGACCACCGCGAAGCCGCGGCCGGCATCGCCCGCCCGCGCCGCCTCGATCGTGGCGTTCAGGGCCAGCAGGTTGGTCTGCTCGGCGATGTCGTTGATCAGGCGCACCACGGTGCCGATCTTCTCCGTCGCGGCGGCGAGACTCTCGACCAGCTTGTTGGTCGATTTCGCCTGCTCGGTCGCCTCGACGGCGATCTTGGTGCTGTTCTCGAGCTGGCGCCCGATCTCCTGCACCGAGGCCGCCAGCTCTTCGCTGGCGCCGGCCACGGCCTGGACGTTGACGGTCGCGGCATTAGAGGCCTTGGCCACGGTCTGCGCCCGCTCGGCGGCGCCGCTGGCGGTGTCGGTCATCGATTCCGCCGTGGTCCGCATCTTGCCGACCGCGTCGGAGACGTCCTTCAGGATGCCGGACACCGCCTCGTCGAAGCGGCCGGTGATTTCCGTCACGCGTTCCGCACGGGCCTCGCGCGCCGCCTGCTCTTCCTTCTGCTGCTGATCGAGCGCGCGGGCCTGGATCATGCTGGTCTTGAAGACCTCCAGTGCCCGGGCCATGGCGCCCATCTCGTTCTTCAGATGCGCATCCGGGACGACGACTTCGAGATCGCCGCCGGAGAGGCTGCCCATCGCCGCGGTCAGGCGCGAGATCGGCCTGGTCAAGGCACGGATCACCACGAAGGCGATCACCGCCGCGGCCAGGATGCCGCCGAGGCCGAGCGCCGCCGTCACCAGCATCAGCAGCTTGGAGCCGTCGATGATCTGATTGCCGCTGGCTTTGAGCGAATCCGCCTGGCGCTCGACCAGGCCGCCATGGCGCTGGCCGTCCTCGCCCGCCTTGCCGGCGAGCAGATCCAGAATGGACTCGAAGGTCGGCGTGACTTCCTTGTTGAGCTTGGACTGGGCGGCATTCCAGTCGTCGCCGCTGCGGATGTCCTGCACCTGCGGCAGGATCGGCGAGATGATCGCCATCTGCTTCTGCAGCATGCCGTAGGTGACTTTCTGCCCGGTCGTGAACAGCGCCTGGTCCTTGTCGAGCTTGGCCATGCGCGTGGTGGTGATGGTCCAGTTCTTCTTGAAGCCGGAGATGAATGAATCGTTCCCGGTCAGGGCGTAGGCGCGGATGTTCGCCATGCTGAGCGCGAAGCCCTGGCGCAAGTCGGCGATGGTGAGCAGCAGCTCCTTGCGTTCGTCGGTGCTGGGTTGGGTCCGCTCCTCGTTCGCCATGGCGATGAGGCCGCCGTTCATCTGCGCCTCGGCCGACTTCGCGTTCTTCTCCAGCAGGGTCAGCGCCGGCTGCTCCAGCGTGCTGTGCGCGATCGTCTCGGTCTCCTGCTGGGCATTGCGCAGCGTCTCCAGCAGCGTCTTCACCTGCTGCCAGTCATCCTTGTCCTGCTGCACGTCCCAACCCGCGGCCAGCCCATCGAGGTTGGCCACATCCGTGTCGATCGCCTTCCAGATATCGAGGCGCGCGCCCTTGAACACCGCGTTCTCGCTGATCATCCAGTCGCGCAAGGCGGCGGTCGATGCCTGCACGTTGGCGACCAGGCGATCGCCGGTCATCGTGCTCGGCAGCCGCTCGGCCACCATCTCGCCGGTCATCGCGCCGTTGGCCTGGATCTGCTTCAGGCTGACGGCGACGATCACGACCAGGATCGCGGCCATCAGGCCAAATCCCGCGATGAGCCAGGTCCGCACTTTGAAGCCGGACAATTTTGCTTTAATTCCCATGGAGTTGATCCAAGCCCCGAGGTCAAGATTAATCCCGTCAACTTTTGCAGGTAATGTCTTTCCACGCGGTTAACATCACGAGATCGAAATGAGCACCCGCAACCTCACGCGCCTCCTCAGGCCGCAATCGATCGCATTAATCGGCGCCAGCGACCGCCCCGGCCGCATGGGCGAGAAGACCTGGCGCAATCTCTGCGGGTCGGGATTCCCAGGGCGCCTCTACCCGGTCAATCCGAAGCACCAGCGGCTGGGCGACGTTGAGGTCTTTCCGAACATCGCGGCCCTGCCGGAAATCCCCGACCTCGCGGTGATCGCGACCCCCGCGGAGAGCGTCCCCGGCATTATCGAGGAACTGGCCGCCAAGGACGTGAAGGCGGCGGTGATCATCACCGCCGGCCTCGACGGCGCCATGAAGCAGCGCATGCTCGACGCGGCGCGGACCAACACGATGCGGCTGCTCGGGCCAAACTGCCTCGGGCTGATCGTTCCCGGGCTCGGCGTCAACGCGGCCTTCGCGCATCTGATGCCGGAGGCGGGAGGCCTCGCCTTCCTGTCGCAGTCCGGCGCCATCCTGACCTCGGTGATCGACTGGGCGCAGCCGCGCGGCATCGGCTTCTCCCATCTCGTTTCCATGGGCGAGCTGATCGACGTCGATTTCGGCGACATGCTCGACTATCTCGCCGACGATCCCGGGACCACAGCGATCCTGATGTATGTCGAGGCGGTCACCCATGCGCGGAAGTTCATGTCGGCGGCGCGGCGCGCGGCGCGGGTGAAGCCGGTCATCGCCATCAAGGCAGGCCGCCATTCGGAAGCCGCCAAGGCGGTCGCCTCGCATACCGGCGCGCTGGCGGGCGCCGATGCGGTCTACGACGCCGCCTTCCGCCGCGCCGGCATGCTGCGGGTCTATCAGCTCGACGAGCTGTTCGCCGCGGCGCAGACCCTGGCCATGTCGCGGATCCCGGCCGGCGGACGGCTGGCGATCATGACCAACGGCGGCGGCATGGGCATTCTCGCCACCGACACCTTGATCGACGCCGGCGGCGAGCTCGCCGATCTTGCGCCGGCCACGCTCGAGAAGCTGGACGGCGTGCTGCCGGCTGGCTGGTCGCACGGCAACCCGGTGGACATCATCGGCGATGCCCCGCCCGAGCGTTTCGCCGCGGCGGCCGGGATCCTGCGCAGCGATCCCAATGTCGATGCTATGCTCGCCCTCAACTGCCCGACCGCGATCGCCGATCCGGTCGCCGCGGCGGATGCCGTGATCGGCGCGGTCGAAGGCAGCCGGCTCTGCGTCCTGACCAGCTGGATCGGCGAAGCCACCGCAGCCGAGGCTCGGCGGCACTTCTCCGCCGCCGGCATTCCCACTTACGAGACCCCGGAAGCGGCGGTGCGCGCCTTCGGCCATGTGGCCGAGTACCGGCGCAACCGCGAGATGCTGATGGAAACGCCGCCCTCGATGCCGACTTCGTTCCAGGTCGAGATGGAGCCGGTCCGCCAGATCATCGACGGCGCGCTTGCCGAGCGGCGCGAGATGCTGACCGGGCCGGAAGCGCAGGCGATCCTCGGCGCCTATCACATTCCGACCACCGAAGCGGCGCGGGCCGCGACGCCGGCCGAAGCCAGGGCGGCCGCGGCGCAAAGAACCGGGCCGTTCGCCGTGAAGATCCTTTCGCCGGACATCACCCACAAGTCGGATATCGGCGGCGTCGCGCTCGGGCTCGACGGCGCCGATGCGGTCGAGCGGGCCGCCGAGGCGATCATCGCCCGGGCGAAGAAGCTCAGGCCCGAAGCGCGGATTC
>JAYSFH010000264.1:0-5818 GCA_041913405.1 Dongia sp.
TGAAGAGCAAGCTCCGCATCCGCACCAGCGCGGCGCTGGTCAAGTTCGCGGTCGAGCGGAAGTCGGCCTGAGGCAGCCGGGCGCGCTACGCCGCGCGCACCGTCCGCAGGAAATCCGCCACCTGGGTCTTCAGCACCGTGCCGTTGCGCGACAGCTCGCCGGCCGCCTCCAGGACCTGGGTCGCGGCGGCGCCGGTCTGCTGCGCCGCCTGGGTGACGCCGGCGATGTTCGACGAGACCTCCTGCGTGCCCTGGGCGGCCTGCTGGACGTTGCGCGAGATTTCCTGCGTGGCGGCGCCCTGCTCCTCGACCGCCGAGGCGATCGCGGTCGAGATCTCGCTGACCCGGCCGATCGTCGTGGTGATGCCGCCGATCGCCTGGGCCGAGCTCGCGGTCGATTCCTGGATCGCGCGGACCTGGCTGGCGATCTCCTCGGTCGCCCTCGCGGTCTGGGTCGCCAATGTCTTCACCTCGGAAGCCACCACCGCGAAGCCCTTGCCGGCCTCGCCGGCGCGCGCCGCCTCGATGGTGGCGTTCAAGGCGAGGAGATTGGTCTGGCCGGCGATGTCATTGATCAGGCGCACCACGTCGCCGATCTTCTGCGCCGCCTCGGCCAGGCCCTGCACCTTGGCATTGGTGTCGTTGGCCTGCGCCACGGCGGTGCCGACGATCTTGGTCGATTCCGCGACCTGGTTGCTGATCTCGCCGATCGAAGCGGAAAGCTCCTCGGTCGCCGAGGCCACGGTCGCCACGTTCTGCGTCGTCTCCTCCGATGCGGCGGCCACCACGGTCGATTGCCGCGCGGTCTGCTCGGCGGTCGCCGACATCGACTGCGCGGTTGCCTGCAGCTCATCCGCCGCTGCGGTGACTCCGGTCACCACGCCGCCGACGCTGTTCTCGAAGCTGT
This sequence comes from Dongia sp., assembly GCA_041913405.1. Classification (GTDB taxonomy): domain Bacteria; phylum Pseudomonadota; class Alphaproteobacteria; order Dongiales; family Dongiaceae; genus Dongia. The sequence goes on from JAYSFH010000264.1 coordinate 907, forward strand.
CGGCAAGATCGAGCATCGCCTTGCGGCGGGCCGCTGCCCCGGCCTGATTCTTCGCCCCCCCCGCGGCGCGGCGCGGCGCGGCGTCGGCCCGGAGGTTCTCCTTGAAGGCGAGCACGGCGCGGGCGATCACGCCGACCTCGTCCTTGCGCTCGGTGGCGGGAATCTCCGCCTCGATGTCGCCCTCGGCCAGCTTCTTCATGGTCGCGGTCAGCACGCCGAGCGGCCGGGTGATCCCGCGCGCCACGGTGAAGCCGCAGAGCACGCTCAAGACCACCGCGACGATCATGCCGCCGATCAGCAGCGTGCGGGTCGCACCATAGAGCTGGTCGCCATAGGCGCTGGCGTCATCGGAGCCCTTGACGTTGAGATCCACCAGCTTCTTCAGCAGAGCGGTGGCGGCGTCGTATTGGCTGCGGGCCTCGCCCTTGAACAGCGTCGCGGCCTTTTCGTTGTCGTTCTTGCGCGAGAGCTCCAGGACCTGCGCGCCGGTCGCCAGGTACTGGTCCCAGGCCTTGGCGAAGTCGTTGTAGAGCGCGTGTTCATCATCGCTTGAGATCAGCGGCTCGTAGGCCTTGCGCGCGGCCGCCATTTCGTCGGCGGCCTTCGCCATGTCTGCCTCGGCCTTGGCCATCTCATCGTCGGTGGTCGAAAGGATGTGGGAGCCCTGGGCAACGCGATAGACCGCGCTCAGCGTGTCGACGGACTGCACGGCGCTGACGCTCGGCAGCCAGTTCTCGCTGATGATCGTCGATTGGTCGTTGACGGCCGCGAGCTTGTTGATGCTGACCCAGCCGAGTGCGACCAGGATCGCCAGCACGAGTCCGAAACCGAAATAGACCTTCGCGCCGATCTTGAGATTGCTCCAGAGAGTCATGACCCACCATCCCGTGTTGGCGGCGGCATGAGGAGGCCGCCTTACTCCGACAGTGGGGAAAGTCTGCGCCGCCTTGATTAACGAGTTGTTGATGTAATTCCTAGAGTCATAGGAACAATGTCAGAACGCTGGCCGGACGGCGGTTAGGACCGGACCAAGTCGGGCAGCGGCCTGGCTCCGGCACTGCCCGGGAAAACCACCCGCTCCAGCGCATCCGGCGGCAGCCCGAGATGGGTTTGCAGCACCGCCTTCGCGACGCTGCGGAAATCGGTGGTCGGTGCGAGGTCGCGGTCCTGGAAGAGCCTTCCCGAATCCAGGCCCGGCCAGTCCGCGATGACGCGCTTGCCGGCGACAGCGCCGCCGGCAAGGAAGAGCGCGGTCGCCGTGCCGTGATCGGTGCCGTTGCTTCCGTTGGCGCGCGCGGTGCGGCCGAACTCGGTCGCGGTCATCACCGCGGTCTTCGACCAGACCGGGCCGAGCGAGGCCTTCAACGCGGCGAGCGCGTCGTTCATCTGTGCCAGTGCCTGGGCCATGCGGCCGTTCTGGTTGGTGTGCGTGTCCCAGCCCTGCAATTCCAGCACGGCGATGCGCGGCCCGTTCGGATGGGCCAGCAGCTTGCCGCCGGATTCGGCGAGGATGCGCGCCGCGTTGCCGGGCCGGAACGCCGCCATGCCGGACGTGCCGCCGACCGCGGCTTGCGCCATCTGGTCGGCATCGATCGCCTGGCGCAACACGCTCTGCAAGGCCGGCTGCCGCGCATACATCGCCTGCACCAGGTTGAGGAAGTCGGGCGCCGCCGAGGGCAGCTTGTCCGGCGCCCAGGATGCGACGGCCGTGTCGCCGCGCAAGGCCAAGGGCACTTCCGGGCCCAGCGCGAGCCCGAGTCGGCGATCGCCGTCGCCCATCAGGCCGATCGCACGGTTCAGCCAGCCGGAATTTCCGGCATGCGGTTGCGCGCTGCCGTTCTCCAACAGGTCCTGGCCGTCGAAATGCGAGCGCTCGCGATAAGGCGTCGCCACCGCATGCACGACCAGCAGCTCGCCCTGGTCGTACCAGGACTTCAACGCCGCGAGCTTCGGGTGCAGGCCGAACTTGCCGTCGAGATCGAGCAGGCTTTCCGCGCCGCCGTCATCGGCCAGCGCGAGGTTGCCGCGCAAGGCCTTGTAATGGGGATCGGCGTAGGGCGGTACCGCATGCAGGCCGTCCATCGCGCCGCGCTGGATCGCCAGCACGAAGCGCGCGTCGGTCGGCGCGTCCGCAAGCGCCAGCCGGGCGGGCAAGGCGCCCAGCACCGCGAGCGAGCCGGTCAAAGAGAGCATCTGGCGGCGGTTCAGCATGCTCATCTCCTCAGGAATTCCGGGCTGACCAGCAGCAGCGCCACTGCGTCGCTGCGGCTCGGCGCGCGCTGGATCGAGAGTTTGGATTCCGTCGAGAGCGCGGCACCGACCGTGAAATCTGCGAGCTGCATCGGGTCGCTCTCGCCCTTGCTGCGCCCGACCGCCTCGGCGTAGTCCACCCGCGCCAGCAGCGATTCCGGCGAGAGCCAGGCGGCGGAATCGTCCGGCCAGCCGGCCGGCGAGGGCGCGAAGTAGAGTCGCTGGCCAAGCTGGTTCAGCGCCTGCACCGCGCGGGTCGCGCGATCCGGTGCATCGGCGGCGAAAGCACGGAAGATCGCAACCACCCAGTCATAAGGTGAGCGGTACTTGCCCTCGCCGCTCCAGGCGGCATCAAGATCGATCAGCTGCCGATAGACGGCAGCGAGATCGCCGTCGGTCCGGGTGAAGGTTTCCGCCAAAGACCCGACCGCCGCGGGCGGCGGATCATCGGCGATGAAATGCCGCACCAATTTGGTCGCGATGAAGCGCGCGGTCGCCGGGTGGCGCGCAAGATTCTCGAGCGCCGCGTCGACTTCGTCCTCGGCGGTGTCGCGATAGGTCTTGCCGAGCAGCATCTTCTCGCCCGGCTCGTGGATCGCCGGGATGAAGACGGCGCTGCCGCGGGTCGCGGCGATGGCGCGCTGCGGCTGATTGGGACGGCGGATGGTCCAGCCGGTCAGGATCTTCGCGAGCTCGGTCACGTCGGCCTGGCTGTAGCCGCCATCGACGCCGAGGGTGTGCAGCTCCATCAGCTCGCGGGCGAGGTTCTCATTGAGGCCTTTGTCGCGGCGCTGCCCGGCGCGCGAGTTCGGGCCGATTGAGATCGCGTTGTCGAGATAGAGCAGCATCGCCGGATGCAAGGTCGCGGCCTTGAGGAGATCGACGAAGCGGCCGAAAAGATGCGGCCGGATCGCCTCCGCCTCATAGGGCCCGATCAGTCCGGCAGCGACCGGCCGCGTGCCCGAGACAGTGAAATGGTTGGACCAGAAGGCGGTGAGCCGTTCGACCAGCGGGGTCTGGCTGGTGATCGCCGCCTGCAGGCGCGCGGCGCTGTCCTGCGGCAGCTGGTCGCGCGCGGCTTTCAGCACCGCCTGCGCCAGCTTCTTCTGCATCTCGGCGGGATCGCCCATCAACGTGGGCAGGGTCGCGAAGCGCGCTTCGGTTCCGGGGAGTGCCGCAATCGGCGCCGGCACGGCGTTGCGCGGATCGAGCTGCGCCTTCAGCCAGCCGCGCGGGTCGCCGCCGATCGCCTGGAGCTCGCCGGGCCGGGCACCCTGTCCGAAACGGTTGGCGGCGAGAAGCGCGGCAGTCATCGGACGACCTCGTCGCTAGACAATCACTCCGGCGCGTCGCCCGGCGGCGGAGGCGGCGGCCCGTCGGGACCATCGCCGCCCTTGGGGCCCCAGCGCTTCGACCATTTCTCGACCAGCTTCTTCCGCTGCTCGGCCGGGATCTGCGGCAGGATCTCGCGGATGGTCTGGTGCGCGATGCTGCCCATGCCGCTCATCGCCTGCTGGAAATCACCGAAGGCCTGGTCGAAGGCGGCGGGATCGAAGGGATCGGCTTCCGCGGCCGCCGCCAGCTTGTCGCGTGCGGCCTTGATCTGCTCACGCTGCGCCTGGAACTGCGGCTTCGCGGCCTCGAACCTCTGCTTGACCATCGGCCGGAGATCCTCCGGCACGCCGGCGATCATCGCCTCCATGCCGCCGCGGCGCGGCCCATCGGGACCGCCGGGGCCGAACAGGCCGGGGCCATAGATCCGATGGCCGGCGATGAGGCCGATCCCGAACAGGTTGACGCAAAGCGATACGGCGGCGACGCCGATCAACCACTTCGCCTTGGAGCCGGAGAACGTCATTGCAGGTCCCCAGAAAGGCCGCTGTCGTCATAGGCGAGCGCCACCAGGTCGACCGAGCTGTTGGTGTCGGCGACGCTCGTCGTCGTGCTGCTGTCCGGCATCAGGCCACTCGCGCCCATGAAGATGCCAATCGCCAGCGAGGCCGCCGCGGCCAGCGAGCTCAACTCCAGCAGGCGCCAGCCGCGCGGGTCCAACACCGCGAGCCAGCCGCCGCGCTTCGGCGCGCGGTGCTCCTGCGTCGCCTGCACCAGGATACGCTGGCGCAAGGCGAGACTGGCCGGCTCGGGCGCCAATGCGGCCCGGAGCTCCGCCTCGAATTTCTCTTCATCCATTCGCATGCTCATTCCTCTCCATCCCCGGCGAGCCGCCCCCGCAGCTCGCGCTTCGCCCGCACCAGGAGCGATTCGAATGCTTTCACCGATATTTCCATCGTCTCAGCCGCCTGAGCATTGCTCATGCCCGCGGTGTAGCTCAGCGCAATCGCCGTCCGCTGCCGCTCCGGCAAGTCGGCGACCGCCGCCTGGATCTTCGCGTTGCGTTGCCGCGTCGCGATGTCCTCGTAGGCGTCCGGCCGGTCGTCGCTCTGCTCGGCCACGTTGTCGAGCGCGGCGTTGACGGGCTTGCGCTTCAGATCCAAGCAGCGGTTCACCACCACGCGATAGAGCCAGGTGGAGAACTGCGCGCGGCCGGGCTGCCACTGCCCCGCCTTCTGCCAGACCTTCAGGAAGGCATCCTGCACCACGTCCTCGGCATCGCTCTTGTTGCCGAGCACGCGCCGCGCCAGCGCGATGGCTCGGTCGATAT
>JAYSFH010000265.1:0-5802 GCA_041913405.1 Dongia sp.
AAGGCCTGTGCGGTCTCGGCGTCGAGGCGGGTCGCGCGCATGTAGAGGCCGATGCGCGATTTCGACAGCAGCAGCCAGGTGGCGCCAAGCAGCAGCAGTGCCAATCCGGCGACGATCAGCTTGTAGCCGGAATAGCCGAACCAGGGGAACTGGACCCGGAAATAGATCGGCGGCTCGAGCGGGCGTGCATCCGGGCCATAGGCCATCAGCACGCCCTGCTGGATGATGTAGAGCAGGCCCATGGTGGCGACGATGGTGCGCTCGGGATCGTAGTTGATCCGCCGCAGCACCAGCCAGTCCGAGGCGATGGCAATCGCGCCGACGATCAGCGGCGCCACGGCCAGCGCCACGGCGAATCCCAGCAGCGGATGCGCGCCGAGCAGATCGGCCGAGCACCACCAGGCGACCACGGCGCCGAGCATCACGAACTCGCCATGGGCGATGTTGATGACCCGCATCACGCCGAAGACCAGCGAAAGCCCGAGCGCGGTCAGCGCCAGCACCGCGGCGCCGACCGACCCTTCCAGCAATGCGAGGAGGACGGCTGGGAGGGTGATCATGGATCAGAACGGAAGAAAGCTAAGCAGCAACGAGCTTGCTGCATCCCCACCCAACCTCCCCGGAAGTCGGGGGAGGAGCGCACCGCGTTTGCCTCTCCCTCCCCCGTCTTCGGGGGAGGGTTGGGGTGGGGGTGCCACACAATGACTCTATCCAGTCGCGTCGCGCGTCAGAGCGCTTGCTTGGTGTAGTCGGCCTTGGGCTCGTAGAGGCCGTCCTCGATCGAGGTGGTGTGCACCACGTTCAATTTGCCGCCCTTCACCTCGGAGATGAATTGCGGGCCAAACATCTGGTGCGCCTTGCCGATGAACTGCTTCTTGCCCTGCGGATGGCCCTTGCCCTCGTCATAGCCGGTCGTGGCTTCGATCGCCTCGACCAGCTTCGCCTTGTCGCCGGGACCGGCGTAGCCGCTCTTCTCGACCGCTTCCTTGATCGAGAACAGGGTCTCCCAGCAGCCGAACATATGCGAGTTGGTGCTGATCTCCTTCGCATTGTCGACGCTGGCGCCGTTGTCGTCGATGCCGACGGAAGCGCGGTAGAACTTGGCATTCTCGGTGTCGAGGCCGGAGAGATAGCGCGGGAAGGCTTCCCAGAGATGCGAGCCTTCCAGGAATTCCAGGCCCGGCGCGCCGATATCCACGGCTTCGAGGGAGTCGATGAAGCCGAACAGCTTCGGTCCCTTGTCGCCGAAGAACTCGCCAAGCTCGCGCACGAAGGTCAAGACGCCCGGACCGACCATCACATGGTAGATCGCGTCGGTGCCGGCGGGAATCTGCGAGAAATACTTGGTGAAGCTGGTTTCGGTCGGCGGGATGGCGATCACCGCGTTGACCTCGCCGCCCTGCGCCTTCGCCGTCTCGCTGAAGAAGTCGCGGTGATTATACCCGAAGATGTAGTCCGGGATGATCATCGTGACTTTCTTGCCGACGTTCTGGATCACCCAGGGCGAGATCGCCGTCACCTGCGAGCGCACGTTGGTGATGCCGGTCTGGAAGACATAGCGGTTGAAGTCGCCGGCCGCGAGCTCGCTGCCTTCGCTGACCACGAAGAGCGGCAGCTTCAGCTCGCCGGCCCTGGCGGCGACCGCGCCGACCACGTTGCCGAACAGCGGGCCGAACACGAAGTCGACCTTGTGCTCGTTGGCGAACTTCTCCATCACCTCGGTGCCGCGCTTGGCATCGGTCGCATCGTCCTCGACGATGAGCTCGACCTGCCGGCCGCCGATGCCGCCCATGGCGTTGATCACCTTCACGGCGGCGGTGCTGGTGCGTTCGTACCAGAGGCCGTAGGCCGCGCCGATGCCGGTGCGATGCGCCTGGAGGCCGATCTTCAACGTGTTCTCGGCGGCGCGAGCGGTGATGATGAAAGGTTTCGCGAGCTGCAGGCCGGAAACTGCACCGGCAGCAGCGAGGAGTTGGCGCCGCGACAGGCCGCGCGACGTGATCTGAGAACGGACACGCATTTGTTTCGCCTCCCTGGGACGATATTGTGTTGTGCCGTTGATTGTTAGTATACGAACAATCGAACACCGGTCAACTGGGGGAACGGTGCGGCGGACAAACTTCATGCCTGCGCTGCGCATCGCGCTCAGTCTCGCATGCTGGGTCGCGGCGACGCGCGCAGCGGAAGCCCATGCCGGCGCCGCCGGCTTCATCCTGCTGCTGCCGACCGAGCTCTATATTCTCGGTGGCGCCGCCGCGGTGCTCTTCTCCTTCATCGTGCTGGCGCTGTTCCACCGCAGTGCTGCGCCGGCGCCGATGTGCGTGCGCGCCGAGCGCGAGCTGCCTCGCGCGATCGTCGTCGGTGTCAGCCTGCTGGTCCTGCTGTTCCTGGCATTGCTGGTCGCGGCGGGATTCTGGGGCAGCGCCGACCCGATCGCCAACCCGCTGCCGCCGGTGCTCTGGACCTTGTGGTGGGCGGGATTCACGCTGGTCGTGGCCCTGCTCGGCGATCTCTGGAGCTTCGCCAATCCCTGGATCGGACTTTATCTTCCGGCAGCGCGGCGCCCGCTGTTGCGCTATCCGGAGCGTCTCGGCCATTGGCCGGCAATCCTGCAGTTCGTCGCCTTCGCCTGGTTCGAGCTCATCTATCCGACGCCGCAGGATCCGACCCGGCTCGCCACCGTGGTGAGCATCTACTGGCTGGCCAACTTCATCGCGCTGATGGTGTTCGGTCCACGCTGGCTCGCACGGGGCGAGGCCTTTTCGGTGTTCTTTGCCATGGTTGGGCGCTTGAGCACGCGCAGCTGGCGGCTGGAGACGGCACCGCGGCCCGCCGTGGTGACCCGGCTCGGCCCGCCGGCAGAGCGGCTGCGCGAGTCCTTCGACGACGTCAGCGGCGCGCTCTTCGTGCTGGTGACGCTCGCCACGGTTTCCTTCGACGGATTGTCGCGCACTTTCTTCTGGGTCGGCTCGCTCGGGCTCAATCCGCTGGAGTATCCCGGCCGCTCGGAAGTGATCGGGCCGAACACGCTGGGCCTGCTGCTGAGCATGGTCGCGCTGGGTGGGCTCTATGCGGCGGCCATCGCGCTCGGACGATGGCTTTCGGGGGCGCAGGCCTCGCTGCGGATTTTGCTCCGCCGCTTCGTGCTCTCGATCGTGCCGATCTCGATCGCCTATCACATCGCGCATTACTTCCAGAGCCTGGTCGTCGATTTCCCGACCGCGATCCTGGCGCTGTCGGATCCCTTCACTTTGGGCTGGTCGCTGCTGCCGGATGAAGGGCTCCAGCATGGCACCACCATGGGGCTCGGCCCCGAAGGTGTCATCATGGCCTATCGGGTGCAGACCGCGATCATCGTCGTCGGGCATATCCTGGCGACCTTGGCCGCGCATCGCATCGCGCTCACCGAGACCGCCGATCGAAAGCAGGCGGTGCGGATGGGGATCCCGCTGGCGGTGCTGATGGTGTTCTACACCCTGTTCGGGCTCTGGCTGCTGTCGACGCCGGAAGTCGGCTAGCGCATCTTGTCGAGGAGTCGCATCAGGGTCTCGCGCTCGTCCTTGGCGAGCGGCGAGAGCGTTTCCTCCGTGATTGCCAGCGCGTTGGCGGCAAGCGCGCGGTAGAGCTGCGTCCCTTCCCGCGTCAGGCCGACCAGCAACAGCCGCGCATCCTCCTGATCGGGTCGCGTGTCCACCAGGCCGCGCTTGATCAGCCGGTTGACCACGCCGCGGATGGTCGAGGCGTCCATGCCGGTCAACCGCCCGAGGCGATTCTGCGAGGTCGGGCCGGTCTGCCACAGCTTGGCGAGTGCCGCCCATTGGGTCGGGGTCAGCTCCGCGTCGCCGATCCGCTCGGCGAAGAGCGCGCAATGCCGCTGATGCGCGAGGCGCAGCGCGAAGCCAATCTGATGATCGAGCACATAGAACGCCGCGGCGGCTCCTTCTGGAGCTGGGCTGCGTCTCGCGCCGGAAGCCTTGGCTTTGCCGGTCATTGGGGACCTCCCCGCCGCTGCGACGTCACTTCGGCGGCCGTTCTAGGCGCTTGTGAGTACACATGCAAGATCTGGGGTTATTCGGCCGCGCCGATATACCCAAGCCGCATGGGTTCTGCCCACTAAGTCGCATTGTCGGGCTTGCCGGTCGTATGTATACACCCAATATCGGGTTTTTCGGTCGTGCCTGCCGCAGCGAAACGGACAGAAACATGAGCAATTTCAACGAAGAGACCGTCCTCAGCGTCCATCATTGGACCGACCGGCTGTTCAGCTTCAAGACCACCCGCAATCCCGCCTTCCGCTACCGGAACGGCCAGTTCACCATGATCGGCCTGAAGGTCGAGGGGAAACCGCTGCTGCGCGCCTATTCGATGGCGAGCGCCAACCACGACGACCATCTCGAGTTCTTCTCGATCAAGGTGCCGAATGGCCCGCTGACGTCTCGGCTCCAGCACCTGAAGGAAGGCGATCCGGTCGTCGTCGGCATGAAGCCGACCGGCACGCTGATCCAGGACAACCTGCTGCCCGGCAAGAATCTCTATCTGCTCGGGACGGGTACGGGGCTCGCGCCGTTCCTGTCGGTGATCCGCGACCTCGAGGCCTATGAGCGGTTCGAGAAGATCGTGCTGGTGCATGGCTGCCGGACCATCGCGGAACTGGCCTATGGCGATCTCATCTCGGAGAAGCTGCCGGCGGACGAGCATTTCGGCGCGCTGGTCAACGAGAAGCTGATCTACTACCCGACCGTGACCCGCGAGCCCTACAAGAACAACGGCCGCATCAGTCTGCTGATCGAGAACGGCAGGCTCTGCGACGACATCGGCCTGCCGCAGCTCAACAAGGAAACCGACCGCGTCATGCTCTGCGGCAGCCCGGCGATGCTGAGCGATCTGCGCAACATTCTCGAAGCGCGCGGCTTCGACGAAGGCAATATGGGCGAGCCCGGCCATTTCGTGATCGAGAAGGCCTTCGCCGAGAAGTAGGCGGCCTATTTAAGTCCGCTGAGGGCCACACCCTCAATGAAGTGCTTCTGGGCGATGAAGAAGGCGACCATGATCGGGGCGACGCTGACCAGCACCGCCGCCATCATGATGGTCCATTTGCCGGCGAACTGAACCTGGAACAGCGCGAGGCCCACCGGCAGGGTGGTCTTGCTGAGATCGCTCGGCAGGTAGATCAGCGCTGTGAAGAGGTCGTTCCAGGAAAACAGGAAGGCGAAGATCGCAAATGCCGCCAAGGCCGGTTTCGCCAGCGGCAGGTAGATCTTCCAGTAGATAGTCATCAGGCTCGCGCCATCGATCCGCGCCGCTTCGGCGAGTTCGATCGGGATGGTCAGGAAATACTGCCGCATCAGAAAGACGCCGAAGGCGCCGCCGAGGAAACTCGGCAGATAGAGCGGCGCCTGCGTCCCGTACAGCCCCAGCCATTTGAACAGGATGAATTGGGGGATCGCGGTGATCTGCTGCGGCACCATCAAGGTCACCAGCAGCAGCACGAAGAGCACGTGCCGCCCCGGGAACTTCACGATCGCGAAGACGAAGGCCGCCATCGAGCAGGTCAACAGCTGGCCGAAGGTCGAGATCAGCGCGATCTTGATGCTGTTCCAGAGCAAAGTCTGAAAGGACATGATCGCGAAGATCCGGCTGTAGTTCTCGAAGGTGAGGGTCGGAGGAATGAGCGTCCGGGTGTACTGGTCCTCGGGCAGCTTCAGCGAGGTCGAGAGCATCCAGACGAAAGGCCCGACCATGGCAACGGCGCCGATCAGCAGCACCAGCATGGCGAGGCGATCCGGCCAGCGGCTTTCCCAG
>JAYSFH010000266.1:0-5783 GCA_041913405.1 Dongia sp.
GCTGGCATAGGCGGCAAGCGCCAGCAGCATGAGCCGGTGCGGATCCAGCAGGTCCTCGAACAATGCCACCAGATAGGCAGTGTGCAGCGCGAGCACCAGGATGCTCACCACGTCCTCCCAGAAGAACGCGCGGGCGAAGAGATACTTGCCGAAGACTCGCTGCTCCCAGATCGAGCCGGTCACCATGATGGCGTAGAGCAGAAGCGTCTTCACCACGACCGAGACGGTGGCGATCATCAGGCCCTCGCCGGTCGCGAGGAAACGCAGGATCAGGCCGAGGCTGACGAAGAAGGCGAGGAACTGGATCGGTGCCAGGATACCCTGGACCAGTGTCCAAGGCGTCGCGTCGCGACGCCGTCGCTCCTCCGGCGTGTAGATCGGGCGTCCTTCGGCGGGTCTGCGCTCCATCACCAGCAAAGCCGCGCCGGGCTGTCCTCCGCTGCGCATGTCGGCGGCCAGAGTCGGCCAGGGGCATTGCTCGAAGTTTCCGAGGAGTTGGTCGAGAATGCGGCGCGTCAACATGGCACGACACCTTTGAATGGCACGTCCCGATTCCCGCAGAGGTCCGGGTGGCATCGGCCTAAGGCCCTTAGTTTCTGGGCTCTTTTTCGACCCTTTCAAGCTCATCGACTGAGACTTGATCGGGCTCTACCCCTGATGTGTGAACGCTATTCTTGACAAATCGAAGTGTCAATATTTTTTTACGTCAATGAAATTTGACAACGTTCAATCGACGGATTACGGTTTTGAGGCCAACAAAAACCGACCTGCCGTCTTCGGGAAATTCGGAGAAGCCGCATTCGATGTGACTGAGCTGGGTTGACGCGGCAATCCGGAAATTCGAAGCGAGTGGGCGATGGGATGGGGGAGTTCCATGGCTGACGCGTCGCCGGCTTATGCGAATACACGCTTAGAGAACCGTCGGACCGACAATGGGGCGAGCACCGCCCCCGATCTCAGCCAGCACCTCTGGAAACCCAGCTCCACCCCGGCCGTCAAACCGGAGCATCGCGGCACCGCCCAACTGGTGCGCGCCATCGAGACCGAAGTCCTGCCGCGCCTGTTGCTGGCGCGGCGCCCGATGCTCGGCAACGAGTGCGTGGCCCCGGTTTCGCGCCAGATCGGCACGGTGGAGGAAGTCACGGCCTTCACCGATATCGTGCTGGAACAGGGAATGGCCGCTGCCGGCTACATCGACTCCCTGCGCGCCAAGCATGTCGGCATCGACCAGATCTACCTGCGCCTGCTGGCGCCCGCCGCACGGCGGCTGGGCGACCTCTGGGTCGAGGACATGGTGGACTTCACGCAGGTGACGATCGGCGTCGGGCATCTGCAGTTGCTGCTGCGCCAGCTCGGCACCCTGCGCATCGACGAGTCGGTGCCGCAGAACCGGAATTGCCGCGCGCTGCTGCTGCCGGCGAACGGCGAGCAGCATTCCTTCGGGCTCATCATGGTGGCCGAATTCTTCCGGCGCGCCGGATGGGACGTCTGCTGCAACGTCGCCGCCACGCTGGAAGACAGCATTGCCATGGTGCGCGAGCAGTCCTTCTCGATCTTCGGCCTGTCTCTGAGCGGCGAGAGCAACCTCGATGCGACGGCGCGGCAGATCCGCGCGATGCGGCGCGCCTCGAAGAATCCGGCGATCGGCGCCATGGTCGGCGGCCACCTGCTGGCCGACCACCCGGAGTACGTCTCGCTGCTCGGCGCCGATGCTGCGGCATTCGACGGGCAGCAGGCCGTCGCGCAGGCGAACACCATGCTCGGACTGCTGGCGATTCCGTGCTAGTGCGTCACCAGAGCCTGGGGGACGTGGCGGAAATAGGCGATCGCGCACGGAGGGACTCGTCAGACGTGACTCGATTCCAGGACCCCAGATCGTCCTTCGGAGACACCCCCACCGAATCGACCGCGCGCCTGGTCGCCGCCGCCGCCGAATTGGCGCTGATCATCGACCAGGAAGGCGTCGTCCGCGACCTCAGCTGCGGCGAAGACGCCATCGCCCGCGCCAACCCGGACAACTGGATCGGCCGGGCGTGGATCGATACCGTGACAGTCGAAAGCCGTCCCAAGATCCGGTCGCTGCTGGTCGATGCCAGCTTCGAGCAGCCGTCACGCTGGCGGCAGGTGAACCACAAGATCGCCGGTCACGCCGACCTGCCGTTGCTCTATTCCACGCTCCGCCTCCCCGGCTCGGGCAGAATCCTCGCCGTCGGCCGGGACTTGAGCATCCTCTCGGTGCTGCAGCAGAGCCTGCTGCAGGCGCAACAGGCCATGGAGCGCGAATACATCCGCCTCAACAGCAGCGAAGCGCGCTATCGCCTGCTGTTCCAGAGTGCGCCGGAAGCGACGCTCGTTCTCGACGCCGCCAGCCACCGCATCGCGGAAGCGAACCCGGCGGCCGGCCGCCTGCTCGAGGCCGATCCCGCGGCGCTGCGCGGCCAGCTGGTCTCCGGCTTTCTCGACGAGGAGAGCGCGCGCATTCTCGAAATGGCGGAAGCGCAGCTGCGCATCGCCGGGAAGATCGACGGCGTCCAGCTGAGACTGCGGACCGGCGGCCGCGAGATGCTGTTGTCGGGTGCGCTGTTCCGGCAGGACGGCGCGGCGATGTTCCTGCTCCGGCTGTCAACGCCGTCAGCGGCGCACCACGACGCCACGCCGCAGGTCGAGCACCGGGTGATGCAGCTGGTCGAGCAGTCGACCGACGCCTATGTCATCACCAGCGCCGGCGGTCAGATCATTTCCTGCAACGCGGCGTTCCTGGATCTCACGCAGACCTCCACCGAGGAACAGGTGCGGCAGCACTCGCTGGACCGCTGGCTCGGCCGTTCCGGCGTCGACCTCGATGTCATGATCGGCAGCCTGCGGCAGCACGGCAGCATCCGGCTGTTCGGCACGTCGCTGAACGGCGAACAGGGCGGATCGACCAAGGTCGAGATCTCCGCGGTGTCGATCCTGGACGGCAAGGAGCGTTGCTTCGGCTTCACGCTGCGCGACGTCGGACGGCGGCTCGAGGCGGCGACGCGCATGAATACCGATGCGGAGGAGCCGGTCAACGCGCCGCGCTCGCTGCAGCAGATCTCGGAGCTGATCGGGCGCGTGCCCCTGAAGGACCTGGTCCGGGAGTCGACCAGCGTGATCGAGCGCATGGCGATCGAAGCCGCGCTCCAGCTCACCAACGACAACCGTGCATCGGCCGCGGAGTTGCTGGGCGTCAGCCGCCAGAGCCTCTACATGAAGCTGCGGCGCTACGGCCTGGGCGACCTCACGCAAGAAACCGTTTCCGAGTAAGCACCGTCATGACCACACCATCAGCCCGGGCCGTGCTTGAACTGATGAAGCCGATCACCTGGTTCGCGCCGATGTGGGCCTATGGCTGCGGTATCGTCTCTTCCGGTCTTCCGGCACAGGATCGCTGGCTGGCGATCGGCACCGGCATCCTGCTCTGCGGACCCTTGGTGTGCGGCACCAGCCAGGCGATCAACGACTGGTTCGACCGCGAGGTCGATGCCATCAACGAGCCCGGCCGCCCGATCCCCTCGGGCCGCATTCCGGATCGCTGGGGATTGTGGATCGCGCTCGGGCTCACGGCGATCTCCGCCGCGGTGGCGACGCTGCTCGGCCCCTGGGGATTCTTCGCCGCGCTGGCCGGGCTGGCGCTGGCCTGGGCCTACAGCGCACCGCCGCTGCGGCTGAAGCGCAACGGCTGGTGGGGCAACAGCGCGGTCGCCGCCTGCTACGAGGGCCTGCCCTGGTTCACCGGGGCGGCGGTGATGGCCGCCGCCCTGCCCGACCTCCGCGTGGTCGCCATGGCGGCGCTCTACAGCATCGGCGCGCATGGCATCATGACCTTGAACGACTTCAAGTCGGTGGACGGCGACACCCGCCTCGGGATCGGCTCGCTCCCGGTGCGGCTCGGTGTCGGCACCGCCGCGCGGGTCGCCTGCCTCGTGATGGCGCTGCCGCAGGTGGCGGTGGTCGTCCTGCTGCTGGTCTGGGACCAGCCCTGGTTCGCCGTCGCGGTCCTGGCGCTGCTGGCGGCGCAATGCCTGCTGATGCTGCGGCTGCTGCGCAATCCGCGCGAGCGCGCGCCCTGGTACAACGCGACCGGCACCACGCTCTATGTCATGGGCATGCTGGTCTGCGCCTTCGCGCTCATCCCGGCGGTTGGCGGCGCGGCATGAGCGCGACGCCGTCGATCGGCTGGTTTGCGATCTTCCGCCTCGGCCTGGTGCAGACGGCGCTGGGCGCAATCGTCATCCTGACCACATCGACACTCAACCGGGTGATGGTCGTGGAACTGGCATTGCCCGCGGTCATCCCGGGCGCGCTGGTGGCGCTGCATTACGGGCCCCAGCTGTTGCGCCCGCGCTTCGGCCATGGTTCCGACATCGCGCGCCGCCGCACACCGTGGATCGTCGGCGGCATGGCGGTGCTCGCCGTCGGCGGCTTCCTTGCGGCGCTGGCGACCGCGCTGGCCGAGAGCGACCGGACCGCGGGCCTGGCCCTGGCGGTGCTGGCCTATCTGCTGATCGGCATCGGCGCCGGATCGGCGGGCGTGTCGCTGCTGGCGACGCTGGCCTCGCACGTCGCCCCGCCGCGGCGTCCGGCGGCGGCAACCATCGTCTGGCTGATGATGATCGCCGGCTTCGTCGCGACCGCCGCAACCGCCGGCCATTTCTTGGAACCCTATTCGTCTGCCCGCCTGGTGGAAGTCGCGGCGGCAGTCTGCGCCGCGGCCTTCCTGGTGGCGTCCGTCGCAGTGATCGGCGTCGAGCGCGAGACCCATGCTTCTACGGAAGCGGCACCCCGCCTCGCCTTTCGCGCCGCTTTCGCGGCGACCTGGGCGCAACCGGAGGCACGCCGCTTCACCGTCTTCATCTTCCTTTCAATGCTCGCCTACTCTTTCCAGGACCTCATCCTCGAACCCTTCGCCGGCTCGGTCTTCCGCATGACCCCGGGCGAGTCCACCAGCCTTTCGGGATTGCAGAATGCCGGCGTCTTCGCCGGCATGCTGACGATGGCGGCGATCGGTACCGTCGCCGCGCGCAACCGCGCGGCGCTGCGAAGCTGGACGGCGATCGGCTGCATCGGCTCCGCGCTCAGCCTCGCCGGGCTGGCCGCCGCGGCCGCGGCCGGCCCCGGCTGGCCGCTGCGGCCCTCGGTCTTCACGCTCGGCTTCACCAACGGGATCTACGCGGTGGCGGCGATCGCCTGGATGATGGCGCTGGCCGGCGCGGACAAGCAGTCGCGCCACGGCATCCGCATGGGAATCTGGGGCGCCGCCCAGGCGATGGCCTATGGCGCCGGCGGCTTCCTCGGCACCGTCGCCGTCGATCTGCTGCGCCTGGCGCTCGGTTCGGTCGCACCGGCCTACGGAATCGCCTTCGCCGCCGAAGCGGTGCTGTTCGTGATCGCCGCCGGCTGTGCACTGCGGCTCCAGGGCATGCGGCACGAGTACACGCAAGCGCTCTCCATCAAGCCCGCGGAATGACGGGAAGGCATGATGCAACCAGACTCAAATGACTTCGACGCGGTGGTGATCGGCGGCGGACCCGCCGGCGCCGTGGCCGCACGCGACCTCGCCCGCCGCGGCCGCCGCGTGCTGCTGCTCGACCGCGCCGGCCGCATCAAGCCCTGCGGCGGCGCCGTGCCGCCCCGCCTGCTGGAGGAGTTCGAGATTCCGGACACGTTGCTGGTGGCCCGCGCCGCCGGTGCCCGGATGGTCGCGCCCTCCGACGCGCGGGTCGATATGCCGATCGGCGAAGGCTTCGTCGGCATGGTCG
>JAYSFH010000267.1:0-5778 GCA_041913405.1 Dongia sp.
GTCTCCACCTCGGCCGCGGTCACGGCATATCCACGCCATGACGAGAGAGTGGCCTGGGTGATGCCGTATTTCGTGGGACCACCCCGGTCATCCGGATGGTTCGAGTAGCCTGCCTCACGGCGGATCACGTCCGTGATGAGATTGTCGATTGCGTCGCTCATGGTGTGCCTCCGATCTTGTGCAGCTTGTCGAACAGTGCCCAGAGCGCGGCCACGCCAACGGCGAGAATCCCGCCAACCTTGAGCGATAGCCACAGCGCGCCCTTGCCCATGTCGGCAATGCTCGTGAGGTGATCGAGCTTGCGCTCGATGGACTTCAGGGACTCCTGCTGGCCGGCCACGATCTGCTCGACCTTCACCAGCCGGTCGCGCTCTTCCAACGTCATGGTTCTCCGCTCCTTTGGTGGGTGCCAGGCCGGGTCTCGGGACTGATAGGCATCGATCAGCCCCACCCGCGATCGGCGACGAAGGCGTATTTCCAGTTTCCGGCGGTCACGGATGCGGTGGTGACGCCAGAGGTGCGGATGGTCACGACATAGCCAGCGCTCTGGCCCAGCTGAATGCCGATGAGCTTCGACGTGGTGACGACGGGCATCGGGATATAGAGCGTACTGTAGGCCGAAGCGTGCCCCTCGGTGATCTGGTCGCCGGCGGAATAGCCATGCTCCGGCGTGACGTTCTCGACGATGAACTTTGCCACGTTCGGCTTGATGCCGAGATTGTGGTTCGCCGAGGTGAATGTGCCGGCTCCCGGAAGCGTTGTGGTGAAGGCCGAGACGAAGCGGCCGTTGTAGGCATAGGCCACGGTGCTGATCACGCCGCTGCCGTCCGTGGCGGCCTCGCCGACCATGACGACGAAGGCCTCCGCCGCCGTGCTGCCGTTGCCGAGATAGCCCTTCATCTCGCCGATGTTGAAGGTGAACTGGCCGTTGGCTGTGCCGGAGGTGCCGCCCTCCTGGTAGACCGGCGTGAGGATGGTGCTGCCGGGCGTCAGCGTGCCATCGGCGCCGACGACCACATAGAGGAAGTTCGGCGTTGCGGCCGCGCGGCTGGCCGTGAGACCGGTCCATTGCAGGTTCGCCAGGCTGACGCCGACGCGATCGTTCGGCCGCCCCTGCCAGTCCCAGCCGTTGGCAGCCACGGCGACGAAGCGTGCCGTGGCAGTCACATTTTGCATCGTCAGGCTGAGCGCCCCGTTGGTCGAGGGCAGGAACGTGGGCAGCCCCGCGCTCGAGACCGGGCCCGCGACGACAGTCTGGCGCCGGCCGGTGCGCAGTGCCGGCACTGGGTTGAGGTAGGAGACCCGCCAGGTGTCGCCGGGCTCATCCCATTCCACATCGAAGCGGACGCCGCCCGGGATCTTCTTGGTCGCACCCTCGGCGCCACCGTCGATGCCGTCGCCGGCTGCCGGAGTCAGCACGATGCCATACTGGCCGGAGCTGAGGCCGAGTCCGCCGATCTTGAAGCCGTGTCCCACACCGGCCGCGTCATGCACCGGCAGTGTGAAGGTGCGATCGGCAGCGGCGTTGTTCTGGGTGAAGACGCCGCCGATGTCGGCCGCGGCGATTGTCTTGTTCGCAGCACCAATGGCAGTCCATGGCCGGCGTCCGTCGGCAAAATACGCATCCTTCACGGCATCGTAGACGCCGATGCGAGTGTTCGTGGCACCGCCGGTGGCCAGCCGGTCGATCCAGGAGACCGCAAGGCCGGCGGCATGGTCCCACCAGCGCGCGCCGGTCCGGACCCACCACGGGCGGGTTGCCGCCAGGTTGCCGGCGATCAGCCCAGACAACACGTCGGCCGAGGCGATCGAGAAGACGTAGTAGACGTCGGACGCCTGCCAATCGATCGCCGCGCCTGCGTTGCTGCTCTTCCTGACCGTGCGCGTCAGCGTGCGTGGTGGCCCGATAGTGAGCGTCCCGGTGCAGAACTCCCACCTGGTCTTGGCGAGGTTCGAAACGAAGTAAGCAACCGTATCGCCGTTGGCAAAATCCTGCGCGAAGGTCCGCGAGTAGCCCACGGCGCCGACAAGCGTGTAGCTGCCGGTCCCCGTGGTCGACGAGGACTCCATGACTGAATCGGCAAACATCGGTGCCTCAGAGTTTTTCGAGGAGGGTGAAGGTAAATCCCCACATCATCCGGCCGTTCAGGAAGAGCGGCCGTGGGGTGAAGTCGTGGCTGCCGCTGACCAGCAGCCCCTGCATCGACCAGGTATGGAAGCGGGCCAGCTCCCCGGGGTCGAGGCAGCAGATCAGGTCGCCGGCGAGCCCATGCAGCCGGGCGAACTGCATCGCGCCCTCATGGGCCTCATCCTGATCCATGGCGCCAAAGGGCAGCACGAAGCGCCGCTTCCGGTAGGACCGGGGATCGGTGAAGGTCTGACCGTAGGGCGTCGGCTCCTGGACATCGTCCGGCATCCAGCCGACCGCGCCGCCAAGATCACAGTTGAGCGATGGCTGGAAGGCAACGCCCAGCACGAGCCGCCCGGCTTCGAGCCAGGTCGTGGTCGGCGCAGGGTCGGCGAACTCGATGCGCCACCATCGATGATCGCCGCTCGAAGTCCAGCGGACCAGAGCCAGGTGATGCGCCCAGGAGGCGTCAATCGGCTTCACGCCACCCGCCCACACGCTCTGCCAGCCAGTGTCCGACGCCGCCCTGATCCCCACATCGGCCAGGGCCGCGTATCCCCTCACCCGCCACAGGCCGGAGCCACTCATATTGTGGCCGACGAGGGCCGCCGCGTTGCACCCCAGCCCCGACGCCAGGGCGATGTCGATGTATTGCCCGACGGTCGAGGTCGAGCGCCACTTCTTGCTGGGCTCCGCGCTCTGCAGATTGGTCACCGGGAGCGTCGTGACGGCAGTGCTGGCCACCAAGGTGGCCAGATCGCTGTCGCGCGGCGACAGCAGCAGGACGCGCTCGGCCGCGCCGGTGGGCACGTCATAGGGCGCCACGGCGATCGGCAGCGCGCCGTGGGGATATGGCAAGGTCATGGGCCGCTTCAGTCTTCGGCGGAATCCAGCGCCGCCGGGAACGACGGGTCGGCGCTATCCATCTGCGGCAGCGCCGCCAGGAGCTCGGCGTGCATCGCATAGGCCGGATGGTCCAACACGCCGGCCGGGAGAATGAACACGCCGCCCTGCCGCTCGATGGGCACCAGCGCATAAGGCGGCAACGCCGGACCGCGCACATAGGCCGCCTGGTCGGTGGTGAGGACAATGAAGTCCGGCATCAGACGTTTGCTCCAACGGCGGTGGCCCACGCCTGCACGGCGTTGTACTGGGTCAGCTCCTGCGCCGCGCTGAGGGTGGCGCCCACGGTCATGAAGCCGATCGAAGTGGCGCGCGGACCTGTCAGAACGCCTCCGGCGTTGTATCCGCCGACAAAAATCGAGACGACCGGCAGGCTTGCCGAGCCGAAACCCGTTGGTGCGACGGTCTGCACCATGGCAACCCCGTTCTTGTACCCGTAGCTGTTGGCACCAGACGCCGCATCGCGCGAGCCGGCCGTGTAGCCGGCGCTGGTCGCCGCAGGAAGCGTGTAAGTGCCCGAAGAGGAGTTGGCATCGAGATAGGCCACGCTGGCATTGCGCGGACGCACGCGGAGCGTTCTGTTCGAACTCGAGACGGCACCTGCCGCGTACGTGTTGCCCGACAGATTGTCGCGCAGATAGACCGCGAGGCGCACATTATGCGTGCTGGCCGCGATCCTGTGCGTCGAGGGAATGAACCCGGTATCGAGATAACTGGACGAGCCGTTGGTCGCAAAATGCCGCCGTGCCGTGAAGGCCGGTGCGTTGACCAGCGTTACGGTGCGCCGCTGCTTCAGCGACACCGTCGCCTGGATCAGGTTCTCGCCCCAGAACGGCCAGTATTCGTCGGTCAGCGCCCAGGCGCCGCTCGCCTTCTCGGTCGCCACGAAGCGCGACGCGATGGAAAGAATCGCAATGGAGATGCTGCCGCCGGCGGCGACGATGGTGTCGCGCCACGACAGCACGTCCGCATCCGTCTGCCCCATAACACCGAGGCGCCGGGCAATCGAACTCATCGGGGCTCCTCGCCTAGTAGTTCTGCGCGACGATCAACATCAGCCATGTCGTGCCGCCGTCGAG
This sequence comes from Dongia sp., assembly GCA_041913405.1. Taxonomy (GTDB): domain Bacteria; phylum Pseudomonadota; class Alphaproteobacteria; order Dongiales; family Dongiaceae; genus Dongia. The sequence goes on from JAYSFH010000267.1 coordinate 4,111, forward strand.
GGTCACGAAGTTGAGCAGATCGCGTGTGCCGTTGGCACTGGATGGCGTATAGATGCCGTTCAAGGCGGTGACGTTGCCGGGCATCGTCACGGTGCGGGCGGTGCCGTCGGCGGTGAACTCCAGCGTGAAGCCCGCGGCGAAGCCTGCCAGTGCGTTCGAGACGGTGATGCCCGTCACGTCGGCGTTGAGCGCGACCCTGTGAACGGTGCCCAGCAGCAGATCGAGGGTCAGTGCGCCGGCCGAGATCGTTGGCGCGTTGACCGCTTCGAGTGAGCCCAGGAGGGTAAGCACGGCCGCCGGCGCCACCAGCGAGATCGTCTTGGTGCCGGCCGAGAAGGACACGGCGGCACCGGTGCTGGACTTGAGGGGGGCGGCGCGCGTGATGCTGCCGGCGCCGGCGCTGGCGTAGGTGCAGAGCGCGATCTCCCACTCGGCGGCCGTCGCGTGTTCGATCAGGCACCAGAAGGTGTCGCCGTTGGCAAAGCCGGCGCCGGACAGGGACAGCATCCTCGACGTGGCCCCGGCGAGTGTGAGCGCGCCCGTTCCGGTGCTGGTGGTGGTCTCCTGCACGCGGTCGAGTATCCTGTGCGCCATTCGCTATCCCCATAGATCGAGCGCGACAGACTTCGACGAGGCGAAGCTCATGCCGACGCAGATGAACTTGCGGGCGCCGCCCCAGCCGTAGCGCGTAAAGCCGAAGATCTGGATCACCTTGCCCAGCAGGTTGGCGAAGGGATCGCAGGGCACGGTCACGCGCCACCGCTCGCGCCGGACACCCATGACGCGCTGCTGCCGCGCCGCCTCGGCATGGGCCGCCGCCTCCTGCGAGAAGCCGCCGCTCACATAGACCGCGGCCGCGGTGGGCCAGAGGCTCGCCTGGAAGCCGTCGGACGAGTTGGCAAAGCGTTCGGTGCCCCGATAGAGGAGCGCCGCCGCCGCATCGACGGAGCCCGCCAGCCGGCTGGGATCCTGCGGCGTGTAGTTGCGCTGCCAGCCGACATAGGTTGCCCGCCGGGGTGCCTGATAGGTCTGCATCATCTGCGGCTCCGAGGAGCCGAAGTCCTCGGGATACCGGACGGTCAGCGCGGGGGAACGCGTCGGCTCTTCCAGGAAGCCCAGGGCGAGGAGGCCGTTGGCCCGTACAGCCCACCAGCCCAGGCAGCCCGCCATGACTTCGGTCAGGGCCTGGGCCTTGGTGATGGCGTCCTTGAAGTAGAACCCCACCGTGCCGGCCTGCTCCTGCTCCATGTAGTTCAGGGCCGCGAAGTCGATCTGGGCGTCGCCGAGCACGATGGTGCCGCGCCCGGTGGCGATGCGTCGGGCGACCTGGCCGCGCGTAAAAGGATAGGTCTGGCCGTTGATGGTGTCGTTGTCGCCGCGGAGGTCGACCGTGAGGGTGTAAACCACTGCCGAGCCCAGCCGGATCAGGCCCTGCGCCAGGCAGGTGGCATATTTTGAGGCGGGCACCGCAGCAGCGGACAGTGCCGTCCAGTCCGGGTAGTCGGCATCGAACGCGAGAGGCACGCCGCCATCCCGCACGGCGTCCACGGCCAGGATCGAACTGCAGGACAGCTGGAAGATCAGTAGCGCGGCACTCAGCTGCGTCGGCTCGCAGTTGTAGACCGGGCCCACTGCATAGGGCTTCATCTGCCCGGCGATCGAGGCATC
>JAYSFH010000268.1:0-2624 GCA_041913405.1 Dongia sp.
AAGCGGAGCCGGTGCATGGCGGCAAAGAGCCGCGCATGGACCAGGGGATCCGGATCGACAGGGTCACCTTCGGCTACGGCGACAAGACGATCCTGAACGATGTCGAGGTCGAGGTTTCTCCGCACGCCGTCACCACCGTGATCGGCGCATCCGGCGCCGGCAAGACCACGATCGCCGATTTGCTGGTCGGCCTGAATCGCCCCGACAAGGGCCAGGTCATGGTCGGGGACACCGATCTCGAGGAGATCGACACCGTCGCCTGGCGGCGCCGGCTCGGCTACATCCCGCAGGAGACGGTGCTGTTCAACGACAGCATCGCCAACAACGTGACGCTGGGCGACGAGACGATCAGCCAGGAAAGCGTGATCGCAGCTTTGAAGGCTGCCGATGCCTGGGACTTCGTCCAGGCTTTGCCGAGCGGCATCGACTACGTGATCGGCGTGCGCGGCAGCCTGCTGTCCGGCGGCCAGCGCCAGCGGCTGTCGATCGCCCGCGCGCTCTGCAACGACCCGCAATTACTGATCTTGGACGAGGCGACCAGTGCGCTCGACCGCGAGACCGCGGTCGAGATCGCCAACGGCATCCGCAAGCTGATCGGCGAGAAGACCATCCTCGCCATCACCCATCAGCCGATCTGGGTGGATGCCGCGGACCGCGTCTACGAAATGCGCGCCGGTGTGGTGAAGGCTGCGGAACCTACGGTTTCGCGAAAGCCAAAGTCGGCGTGAACTCGCCGCCGTCCGTGGTCTCGACCGAGCCCTCGACCACGCGGTAGACCCGGTCGGCGATGGTCACCCAGGCCGGCTGGTGGGTGATCGCGAGCACCGTGAGCTTCCCGGCCTGGTTTCGCACCGTCTGGCAGATCTCGGCTTCGGTTTCCGGATCGAGCGCGCTGGTCGCCTCGTCGAGGATCAGCAGGGCCGGGCGGTGCACCAGCGCGCGGGCCAGCGCGATCCGCTGGCGCTGGCCGCCGGACAGCATCGCGCCGCGCTCGCCGACCGGCGCGTGGATGCCTTCGGGCAGTTCGCTGATGAAGCCCATGCATCCGGCATCCTCCAGCGCGGCCTTGACGTCCGCTTCGTTGATCGCAGGATCGCCCAGCGCGATGTTGTCGTAGATCGTGCCGTTGAACAGCAACACTTCCTGCGGCACATAGCCGACCATGCTGCGCCAGCGCTGCAGGTCGATCTCGTCGAGCGGCACGCCGTCGAGCGTGACCCGCCCGGAATCCACGAGGAACAGGCCCAGCAGCAGGTCGGCGATGGTGGTCTTGCCCGAACCCGACTCGCCGATCAGCGTGGTGATCTGCCCGGCCGGGATTTCCAGCGAGACCTCCTTCAGCACCGGCTTCACGCCGTAGGAGAAGGTGACGCGATCGAAGCGGCAGGCATCGTTGAGGGTCGGGACCCTGGTCCCGGAGAACGTCTCGGCGGCTTCCCGCGCCTCGTTGATCGTCGATTGCAGCGACCAGTAGAAGCTCTCCGAGGACGCGGTCTCCTGGATCGCCCGCTGCACGGTCGAGACGTTGACCATCAGCCGGATCACGATGATGCCCGAGACCAGCATGGCGCTTAGGTCGAGGCCGAGGATGCGGAAGCAGATCCAGGCCGCGGCCACCATGAACAGGTTGATCAGCAGGTCGGGCAGGGCATTGGCGAGCTGCTGGTAGAACACCAGGTCGTACATGCTGCGGCGGATGATCCGGGTCTCCTTGGTGAGGCCCCTGATCAGCGTTTCGTGCCGCGACATCGCCTTCAGCGGTTTGAACCCGGTGATCACGTCGCCGAAATCGCTCAGCAGGCCGCGCATGGCGAGCTGCTGGTTGCGGCCCGCCCGGCGCCCGGCGCGGGTGAAATAGCGGTTGATCAGGCCGAGACCGACGCCCAGCACGATGGCGACGATCGCCGCACGCCAATCGATCATCAGGCCGACCACGCAATAGATGACGGCACGGATCAGCGCCGCGAGCACCGTCAGCGAGGTGCGATAGACATAGGCGCCCCAGATGGCCTCGACCGAAACGGCGGACGTGAAGCGGCCGATCGGGTTGACCGTGAAATAGGACCAGCGCGCCTGCAGCAGCCGGTCGAGCACCTCGTTGCGGAGCTCGCTGGCGATCTCGGCCACCATGCGGCCGATGAAGCGCGAGGTCTGCTGCGAGATCGCTGCGCGCAACAGCATGCAGGCGGCGAAGAGCAGGACCAGCGCGCCGAGGGTATGCGGCAGGTGCAGGAAATCCAGCACCGCGAAGACGATCCGCTCCGGGGCCTTGCGCGGACCGGGTTCCGGCGTATCGATCACCTGGAGGATCGGGAGCAGGATGGTGATGCCGAGGCCCTCGATGAAGCCGGAGACGACCAGCGCGAGGCTCAAGGGGATCTGCCGCCAGAGACCATGCTTCCTGAGCACCCGGAAGGCGTTGGCGAGGGCCGAGGAGCTGAGGACTTCGTCTTCTGTCATTGGGCGGCGAATCGACGCCGGAACCTTTCAGGGCATGCCGCTGGACGGGCAGGGTTACTTAACACCGGCCGCCTGCTTGTCAACCGCGCCCCGCCCGCACACATGGGCCTGTGGCTCCGACCGCTTTTTTGCGGCAAAACCGCGCATTTTCCGTGGGTTGGATT
>JAYSFH010000268.1:2646-5775 GCA_041913405.1 Dongia sp.
CGGGCTTGCCCCGGGCGGGCGCCAATCGGGGAAGGGATGGTTCGGGTGGACTATAAAGTCTTCATTCAAACGAACGACGAGCAGTACCTCGGGGCCTTGGTCGCGGCCTATGCGCTGAAGCGCAACAGCAAGCACGCCGACAAGTTCTCGGTCGAGATCATGCACTACAAGGACTACCCCTGGCTGAAGGCCAAGGCGGGGCAGCCCTTCCTGCGCGGCGCCGAGCGCCGGATCTGGAAATACGAGGACCTGCAGTCCTTCACGCCGACCCGGTTCACGCCGCCCAAGGCGATGGGCTACCAGGGCCGCGCCGTGGTGATCGATCCGGACTGCTTCGCGATCGGCGACATCTGGGAATTGCTGACCCGCGACATGCAGGGCAAGGCGCTGATGTGCCGCTGGCGCCCGGCCTTCAAGGATCTCGAGGGCTACCGCGCCTCCAGCGTGATGCTGCTCGACAACGCAAAGCTGACCCATTGGGACGCCGAGAAGACCTTCAACGAGCTGTTCGAGTTCAAGAAGGACTACATGAAGTGGATCAAGCTGGAATACGAGCCGGAGGAGACCGTCGGCCTGCTCGAGCCGGAATGGAACGACTTCGACAAGCTGACCCCGGCGACCAAGATCCTGCACAACACCTATCGCCGCACCCAGCCCTGGAAGACCGGCCTGCCGGTGAGCTTCACGGTGCGGATGAAGCCCGACAAGCCGAAGTCCTTCCCGGCCAACATCGTCAAGGCGGTGAAGAGCCTGGTGAAGGAAAAGAAGCCGGATACCTACCAGCCGCATCCGGATCCGAACCAGGAGGCGCTGTTCTTCGGCCTGGTTCGCGAATGCCTGGAGAAGGGCATCATCGACCTCGACCTGGTGAAGCGGGAGATGGCGGCGAATCATGTGCGGCACGATGCGCTGGAACTCGTGCAGCGGCGCGCGGCTTGATGGTTGCAGCGGCGGCGGATTGACGCTGCGACCGGGAATGATCTGGCGACAACACGCGCGGCGGGCCTAGCGTTCGGCATCGTGTGAAACGCGCAGGGTGGAGAGAAAGATGTCGGCAGCGATGGCGGCGAGCGCAGTGCAGGAGACGGCCCCGGCGGTGAGCGTGCCGCATCTGCTCTCGGATGTGCGGCCCGAGGACGTGTTCGACGCGCCTTATGCGCATTACACCCGGCGCAACGTGGTGCCGGCGGATGTCTATGCCGCGCTCGAAGCGGAGTTTCCCAGCCTCGACATGATTCTCGGCGGCCGCGCCGCCGCCAGCAATCAGGCCGTCCGGATGACGGTGAAGCAGGTCCTGAACGACCGCCGCATCTCGCCGCTCTGGCGCGAGTTCTTCGAGTATCACACCTCGGGCGACTATTGGCGCGACGTGGTGCGCCTGTTCGGCGACCGCTTCCGCCGCGCCTTCCCGAATCTCGAGGAGCGGATGGGCCGGCGCTACGAGGACTGGCGGGTGGTGCCGCGCGGCTTCGCCGGCGAGGCCGACCTCCATCTCGACTGCCAGTTCGTGATGAACACGCCGGTGACCGAGGTGAGCAGCGTGAAGACCGCCCATGTCGATCTCTGCGACAAGATCTTCAGTGCGCTGTTCTATTTCCGCGAAGCCGGCGACACCACGCCGGGCGGCGACTTCGAGGTGTACCGCTGGCGCCGCAGCCCGCGCTTCGTCAAGCACCGCAGCCTCACCCGCGATGTCGAGATGGTGAAGATCGTCCAGTACGAAGCCAATGCCTATGCCTGCTTCCTCAACTCGGAGCAGGCGGTGCACGGCGTCAGCCCGCGCGGCATCACCAACGTGCCGCGGCGCTACATCAACTTCATCGCCGAACTGCCGATGAAGGCCTTCGAGCCGAAGCAGCTCAACGCCTGGCAGAAGCTCTGGTACGCCAGCGACGTGAAGGCCGCGGCCCAGGACGAGCGGTATTAGTCGGGTGGTCCTGAACCCGGACGGCTCAGGGCCAATGAGGCGCCTTAGGGTTCGCTAACCCTTTGCGGCCAAACGCAAAACGATCCACCGCGCCGACCGCGATACGCCATTCCGTCCGGGTCCGGTCCGGGTTGCGCATTCCGTCTGCGTCCGGTCTGCGTTGCGCGATCCGTCCGGGTCTGGTCCGGGTTTGTGGTCCGTCTGCGTCCGGTCTGTGTTGCGCGATCCGTCCGGGTCCGGTCCGGGTTGCGCGCTCGTCTGCGTCCGGTCTGCGTTGCAACCGGGGCCAGGCTCAGCTTCAGGGTTCACGATTTCAAACAATGCATCCGCGACCGCGCAGGTCGGATGTCAGGATCTACCTCAGTGCAGAGCGCTTTGGAGAACGATCCATTATACCACGATCGGCGCTGCATGTCCCGCAGGACGAGCACACTTAATCCAGCCTGACCTTCTTCGCCGCCACCTCGACCGGGGCGTGGTCCTTGCGGTGCGCCTTCTCGATGCAGAGGATCCAGAAGGTGCGGGCGGCGTGGTAGAGCGTGGTCGCGGCCTGCCAGGCGACGATCAGGAAGAAGGCTTCGCGCCCGAGGCCGATCAGGTAGCCGACGGTGAACAGCGGCAGGCTGATGTTGCGCCGGGCGATGAAGCTGCGCACCACGCTGTCCATGCGGGAATGGGTGTGGAAGGCGCGCTTGAAGATCTGCGGATAGATCTTCAGCACCAGCCGGTCGATCACGTAGAGCACGAAGATCGCGATCGCGCCCTGGCCGAGCGGCGAGCCCCAGCCCTCGGTCGCGATGCCGAGGCCGTAGGCCCAGGAGAGATACCAGAGCGGCGGGTGGACCATGTCGAGGCCGTGATCCAGGTAATTGCCGCTGACGCTGTCGGTGAAGGTCAGGCGCGCGAGCTTGCCATCGACCGAATCCAGCACGCTCATGCCATAGGCCATGATGAAGCCGGTTATGAACCAGCCATCGGCCCACAACGGGATGGCGCCGAGCGCCAGCACGATGCCGACCGCCGTCACCCAGTTGGGATGGATGCGCCAGCGTGCCAGGGGCCCGACCATGATCCAGACCAGCGGCGGATAGACATAGCGGGTGAAGAGGTCGGTCGAGCCCTTGTAGTTCGACCAGAACAGGAAGCGCTCCAGCTTCGCGGCGCGCGCGGCACTGTCCACGGTGAAGAGGTAATAGGGCAGG
>JAYSFH010000269.1:0-5774 GCA_041913405.1 Dongia sp.
CCAGGGATGGTCGTCGCTTTCGCAGTCATGGATCAGCGCATTGTCCTGGTCGGCGGCGAGCAGGCTCTCGCCGCGACCGCCCGAACCCAGCACCAGGTAGCACCAGCGGGCCGGTGCGCGCCGGCCTTCTGCCTCCAGGGATTCGCAGGCGAGTTCCGCGGCCCGCCCGGAGACGTCGCGCAGGACCGCACTGATGACCGCCGCGATTTGCCGGGCGCCGACCCCTTCCTTCAAGAGTCCGCCGGCGATTTCCGGCAGCCGCTGCTGGATGACGGAAAGCTCCGCCGCTGACTTGGCCGCGCCGATATCCTCGGCCAGGACCAGTGCGCCTTGTGCGCGCAGCTTCAGCATCGCACCGGCGGTGATCATGCCGACCGCCTTGCCGGAGACCGGGTCCACCACCGGCATGTGGCGGTAGCCGCCATGCGCCATCCGCGCCAGGGCGGTGAAGACGAAGGCCTCGGGCGGCAGGCAGACCAGCGGGCCGCTCATCCGCTTGCCGACCGGCAGATCGAGGGCCGCAGCGCCGAGCTCGGCGACCGCGTTCAGCAGATCGCGCTCGGTGATGATGCCGGCCGGGCGTCCGTCGCCGTCCAGGATGAGCAGCGAGCTGATCTTCAGCCGCCGCATGGTCGCGGCCGCCTGGGTGCAGGTGGCGCCGGGATCGATGGTCACGACCGGGCTGCTCATCACCTCGGCCAGGCGATGCTGATAGGGAAAGGGATCGATCCGGCTGAGCGCCGCCTCGGCGGTCATGGCACGGCAATCCGGTGTGCCCGCGCTGCCTTGCGGCTGGTCATCTGGAAAGCCATCGCCTGGCCGAGCGTGACGATGCCGTGCGCCTCCAGATCGGGCAGCAGCTTCAGGTAGATCTCGGCGGTGGCCAGCGCGTCGCCGAGGGCGGTGTGCCGGCCCTGGATCGCGACGCCGACCTGCTGCGCCACCGCATCGAGCTCGAAATCGCGCGCCTCGGGATGGAGCGCGGAATAGAGCAGCGCCGTATCCAGCCAGGGCGGATCCTGCCAGTCGATTCCGACGGCGTTTGAGGCGCGGCGCAGCACGGCCAGATCGAACACCGTGTGATGGCCGATCAGCGCGACGCCCTTGAGCGCGGCCATGATCTCCGGCGCGACCGCGGCATAGGCGAGCGCCTCCGCCACCATCCGGTCGGAGATGCCGTGCACCGCCGTCGAAGCCGCGGGAATCTTGCGGCCGGGATTGATCAGGCGATCGATCACCCGGTCGCGCAGCAGTTCGGCGCCCTGGAGTCGCACCGCACCCAGTGAGACGATGCGATCGCGGACCGGGTCCAGTCCGGTGGTCTCGGTGTCCAACGCCAGCGCCGGCAGCGCGGCAAGAAGCGTCGAAGCGGTGATCCGGTCGTCCGGGTTCGGGGTCGCCCTCATGTTCGAGTCGCGCGGTCGCGCAGGCAAGGCAGGCACCAGCCACGCCAGAATCCAGCCCCATTTCGACCGCTCGAGCACTTTGCGTCACCTCCCCTTCGCGCCGGCCGCATTAGACATCCGGCGCGACGCGGAGTCACGGGCGTTGCCAGAGCGGGCGGCGACCGACAAGATGCACCCACAAAGATACCCGGGCCGTCGATCATGGGCGGCCGCTGCGAGGATGGCCTGTCTTGACTGAGAGTCTGGTTGCCGGTTGCCGCGTTCTGGTCGCCGATGATTCCCCTTTCGCGCTGGAGCTGATCAAGGCGATTCTCGACAAGGCCGGCTGTACCCAGCTCGGCGCCGGCGGCGGACGCGAGGCTCTGTCACTGGCCGCCGAGAATCGTTTCGACGTCGTGCTGCTCGACGTCACCATGCCGGACATGAACGGCTATGAGGTCGCGCGATCCTTGCGCGCCACCGAACCGGCGCCGGGCCCGGTGATCGTGATGCTCTCCGGCCGCGACATCGTCGAGGTCGACATCGCCGCGAGAGAGGCCGGCGCCGACGGCGTCATGGCCAAGCCGGTCGACCGCCGCAAGCTGCTGGAGCTGCTGGAGACGCTGTTGCAGCAGCGCCGGGCGCTGGCGGTGTAACTAGACCTTCATCCTCGAACCGGTCGGATCGACCATGGGCCGCAGGCTGGCTTCGGCCTTGTGCCGCACGCCGGCGATGGCGATCTCGAACTGGCCGGACTTGATGAAATCCGCATCGACGCCGGCTTCGTTCGAGACATAGCCCATGCCGATTGCGGCCCCCAGGGTGTGGCCGTAGTTCGCCGACGTCACCAGGCCGACGCGCTTGCCGTCACGGTAGATCGGCTCGTTGTGATAGAGCAGCAGCGCCGGGTCCTCCATGGCGAACTGGACCATGCGGCGCTTCAGGACATTCTCGGCACGCTGCTTCTCGACCGCAGCCTTGCCGATGAAGTCCTTCCCGAAGTCGCAGGTGAAGCCGAGCCCGGCTTCCAGGATGGTGTCATGGGTGCCGATGTCATGGCCCCAATGCCTGAAGGCTTTCTCGATCCGCATGGAATCCATGGCGTGCATGCCGGTCGGCTTGAGGCCGAACGCGGCGCCCGCCTCCAGGATGAGCTTCAAGACGCCGCGCGCGAACTCCGCCGGGATGTAGAGCTCCCAGCCGAGCTCGCCGACATAGGAGATGCGCTGCGCCAGCACCCGTGCGGCGCCAACCTCGATGCCCTGGGTCGCGCCGAAGGGGAAGCCCTCGTTGCTGAGATCGGCATCGGTGAGCTTGGCCAGCACGTCGCGGCTCTTCGGCCCCATCAGGCCGAGTGCGGCGAAGGACGTGGTCACATCGACCAGTTCGACCTGGGCGCCGGGGCGAAGGTTTGATTTCAGATAGTTCCAGTCGCGCGTCGCGGTGGCCGCGGCGGTCACCACCATGAAGCGGCCGTCCCGCAGCCGCGTCACGGTCAGATCCGCCTCGATGCCGCCCTTCGGGTTGAGCCACTGGGTGTAATGCGCGCGGCCCACCGCGGAGACGTTGGCGGTGCAGATGCGCTGCAGCTCGGCCTCGGCGTCGGGGCCGACCACCAGGAACTTGGCGAAGGTCGAGAGATCCAGCAGGCCGACATTCTCACGCGTGTTGCGGCATTCCGCGCCGCAATAGTCGAACCAGTTCTGCCTTCCGTAGGAGTATTGATATTCCGGCTTCACGCCTTTCGGTGCGTACCAGTTCGGGCGCTCCCAGCCGGCGACCTCGCCGAAGCAGGCGTTGAGGCCCTTCCAGTCTTCGTAGAAAGCGGTCTGGCGCACGTTGCGCGAGGATTCGAACTGGCGGTACGGCCAATGCATCGCGTAGAGCAGACCCAGCGCCTCTGAGACGCGCGGCACCAGGAAGCTCTTGCGGCTCATGTGCGGCATCAAGCGGCGGATATCAACGTCCCAGAGGTCGAACGGCGGCTCGCCGTTGACGATCCAATGCGCCAGCGCCATGCCGGCGCCGCCGCCCGACTGGATGCCGATCGAGTTGAAGCCGGCGGCGACGAAGAAGTTCTTGAGCTCCGGCGCCGACCCCAGGATGTAGCGCTGGTCGGCGGTGAAGCTCTCCGGCCCATTGAAGAACTTGCGGATGCCGACCTTCTCGAGGCTGGGCACGCGGTGGATTGCGCCTTCCAGGATCGGCTGGAAATGGTCGAAATCTTCGGGCAGCTCGTCGAAGGCGAAATCCTCGCGGATCCCGTCCATGCCCCAAGGCTTGGCCTTGGGCTCGAAGGCGCCCAAGAGCAGTTTGCCCGCATCCTCCTTGTAATAGGCGCAGGCATCCATGTCGCGCATCACCGGCAGATTGGCGGTCATGCCCTCCATCGGCTCGGTCACGATGTAGAAATGCTCGCAGGCATGCAGCGGAATGTTGACCCCAAGCTTGGCGCCGATCTCCCGCGACCACATGCCGGAAGCGCAGACGACATATTCGGCGTGGATCGTGCCCTGCGGGGTGCGCACGCCAGCGGCGCGGCCGTTCTCGACCAGCACCTCTTCGACCTTCACGTCCTCGAAGATCTTGACGCCCTTCATGCGCGCGCCCCGCGCCAGCGCCATGGTGGTGTCAGCCGGGTTGCACTTGCCGTCTTTCGGATAGAACACCCCGCCGAGCACGTCATCGACGTTCATCAGCGGCCACTTTTCCTGCACCTGGGCGGGCGTCACCTTCTCCGCCGGCACGTCGAAGGCGTGCAGCATGTCCATCCCACGGAGCAGCTCCTCGAAGCGCGCCTCGTTGGTCGCGATCGAGAGCGAGCCCGGCTGCACGAAGCCGGTGGCCTGGCCGGTCTCGGCCTCGAGCCCGGTGTAGAGATCGACCGTGTATTTCGCGAGCTTGGTCAGGTTTTCGGTGTAGAGCGAGGCGCGCACCAGCCCCGCCGCATGCCAGGTCGTGCCGGAGGTGAGCTTCTTGCGCTCCAGCAACACCGTGTCGCTCCAGCCGAGCTTGCCGAGATGATAGGCGATGGAGCAGCCGACAATACCGCCGCCGATGATGACGACACGGGCCTTGGTGGGGAGGGTCATGACAGTGCGGTCTCGCTGGTAGGTTTATTTCAGATCGTCATGCCAAGGCTTGGCCTTGGCATCCACGAGTTTGTCGATGCAGCGCAAGGAACTCGTGGATCCCAAGGCCCCGCGGACGAATGTCCGCATTCGCGGACGGGGGCCTTGGGATGACGACCGAGTATGAATGCGCCAACGAGCAACGAACAAATCGATCCTATCAATGCCGTCATCGGCATCGCCACTACGCCCGCAGCCTTTCGTTCTTCGGATCGTAGATCGGCTCCTGGGCCACGGTCGCCGGATAGCGCTGGCCGAGGATCTCGATCTCCAGCTTCGAGCCCGGCGCCGCCAGGTCCTTGCGCACATAAGCAAGCGCGATGCTTTTGCCGATGCGGTGGCCGTAGCCGCCGGAGCCGACGATGCCGACCTGCATCGCACCATCGAACACGATCGAGCAGGTGAGCGCATCCGCGGTCGGCGTGTCGACGATCAGCGGCACGAAACGCTCGAGCTCGCCCTTGGCATGGCGCTCAAGCAGCGCTTGCTTGCCGATGAAGTCGCCCTTCTCCAGCTTCACGAAGCGCTCCAGCCCGGCGTCGAAGGGCGTGTATTCATGGGTGATGTCCTGCTTCCAGGAGCGATAGCCCTTCTCGAGCCGCAGGCTCTCCATGGCATACATGCCGAAATCGGCGATCCCCAGCGGCTCGCCCGCATTCCAGACCGCGTCATAGACAGCGACCAGATCGGCCATCGGCACATGCAGCTCCCAGCCGAGCTCGCCGACATAGTTCACGCGCAATGCCAGCACCTTCTTGCCGGCGACGGTGATCTCTTTCGCGCTCGGCCAAGGGAACGCGGCGTTCGAGAGATCGGCATCGGTGAGCTTTGCCAGAAGCTCTCGGCTCTTCGGCCCGGCAATGACCAGCGAGGAGCCGGCCTGGCTCGCCTCCTCCAGCTTCACCGATCCGTCGGTCGGCAAGTGTGCCTGGAGCCAATCGGTGTCGTGCCAGAGCGCCGATCCGGCCGAGAGCAGGTAGAATTTGTCGGCGGCGAAAAGTGTGATGGTGAACTCAGAGATGATCGAGCCGCGCACGTTCATCGCATAGCACAATGACACGCGCCCGAGCTTCGGCAGGTTGCCGCAGATGATGCGATCAAGCCAGGCTTCGGCGCCCGTCCCGCTCACCCAGTATTTGGTGAAGCCGCCGAGATCCATGATGCCGACGCACTCGTTGACTGCCTTGCATTCCTCGGCGACCGGATATATCCATCGCATCTCTGCGCGGTGTAAGGAGTGCTTCTGCTCGGCCTCTTT
>JAYSFH010000270.1:0-5724 GCA_041913405.1 Dongia sp.
ACCCGGCCTCGGCCGGCCCGGTCGCCGACCGCATCAAGACGGCCGGCAAGATCGTGATCGGCTATCGGGAGGGCGCTGCGCCCTTCTCCTTCAAGAACGACCAGGGGCAGCCGGCCGGCTACGTCATCGACGTCTGCCAGGCGGTGGCGGAGGATCTGCAGGTGCCGGTCGAATGGGCGCCGGTTCCGGCCGACAACCCCTTCGCCGCGGTGGCGGAGGCCAAGGTCGATATCCTCTGCGGCGCTACGGAAACGCTGTCGCGGCGCAAGGAAGTCTCCTTCTCGATCCCGATCTTCCGGAGCGGGCTGGGCGTGATGGTGCGCAGCGATGCGCCGATCCAGCTGCGCCAGGTGCTGAACGGCGACCCGGCCGGTCCCGTCTGGCGTGGCTCGCCCGCCCGCGTCCTGGACCAGAAGACCTTCGCCGTGATCAAGGGTACGACCAGCGAGGAGATCCTGAAGGGTGCGCTGCGCAAGCTGCAGATCTCGGCCAAGGTGACGGAGGTCGATTCCTTCCAGGCGGGGGTCGCGGCCGTCGCCGACCGCAGCGCCGACGTGCTGCTGGGCGACCGCTCGATCCTGGTCGAGTCCGCCCAGTCCAGCCCGGAGGCCGCCAATCTCCTGGTGATCGACCGGATCTTTACCACCGAGCCGGTGGCGCTGCCGCTCAACCGCAATGACGAGGACTTCCGGCTCGCGGTGGACCAGAGCCTGAGCCATCTCTACCGCTCGGACCGCTTCCGCGACATCTATCGCAAGTGGTTCGGCGAGCCCGACGAAGCCGCACTCGACTACTTCCGCGCCGCGGCTCTGCCGGACTGAGCGGTCTCCGTCAGGCGGCCCGGTCGTTCATGACCGGGTCGACATCGCCGTGGAATTCCGGCCGGTAGGGCTGGGCGGTCGGCGGCAGCGCGCGCTTGATGAACCAGTCGGGATTGCGCCGCTGAATCCGCACCGCCCGGAACACCTCCTTGTAGCCTTGCCAGATGCTCGGCGTCGGCGCCGGCAGGTCGTCACGCAACAGCGCGTGCAGCTTCGGCAGGGCGTGATAGGGCACCATCGGGAACATGTGGTGCTCGACGTGATAGTTCATGTTCCAATAGATGAAGCGCGAGATCGGATTGATGGTGACGGTGCGGCTGTTCAGGCGATGGTCGAGCACGTTCTCGGCCAGCCCGCCGTGTTGCAGGATTCCGACCAGGACCATGTGCCAGCAGCCGTAGAGCCGCGGCAGGCCGATCAGCATGAAGGGCAGGATCGATTCCATGGTGAGCGCCGCGCCGCCCGTCGCCGCATAGATCACGCACCAGACCCGTGCCACGCGGAAGACGCGCCGGTGTTCCATCTCCGGAATATAGAGCGCCTCCTGCGGGTCCAGCCGGCCCCCGGCGTTGCGCAGCATGAGCTTCAGCGCCTGCGGCACGTCGAAGACGCCGACGAAGTTGCCGAGGATGCGAATAAGCTTGGCTGGCCGCATCAGCACGATCTCCGGGTCGCGGCCGACGATGACCGTGTCGGTGTGATGGCGGCTGTGGCTCCAGCGCCAGGTGACGGGATTGCGCATGATCATGAAGCAGGCGAGCTGGTAGACCGCGTCGTTCATCCAGCCGGTGCGAAAGGCGGTGCCGTGCCCGCATTCATGCCAGCGGCTGTCCGAAGCGGATCCGTAGAGCACGCCATAGGCGGCGAAGCACGGAACGCACCACCACGTGCCCCAGAACCAGACACCGAGCCCGCCGAACAGGACCATGGCGCCCAGCCAGATCGCGGTGTCGCGGATCGCCGGCTGGTCGGAGCGCTGCATCAGCGCCTTCATGGTCTTGCGCGGGATCTCGCTGTGATACCAGGCGGCGGAGGCGAGGCCACGCTCGACGGCCAAGGTGCCATCCGGTCCGGTCAGGCTGTAATCGCGCGTGTGCATCAAAGCTCCCGGCAGTGCGGCCGTGAGTTTAGGGTTCTACGCATGAACTTGAAAACTGGAGCGGGCGAAGGGATTCGAACCCTCGACCCCAACCTTGGCAAGGTTGTGCTCTACCCCTGAGCTACGCCCGCGCTCCGTCTGCCTAATATAGAGAGGGCCGGGAAGGGTGTCCCGGCCGGGCAGCGGCGCGCATCATAGCGGCCGGATTTCCATTTGCAAGCGGCCAATGGGCCTTTTTCTTCAAAGATTTAGGCGGACTCGGACGCATGGCCCCGCAGATTGGCGGCCAGCGATTCGAGCTTGCCCCGGAGCGCCGTGATCTCGCCGAGGCTGAGGCCGAGCGCGCAGAACAGGTCCTGGGGGATGCCCTTGGCCTTCTGCTTCAAGGCCCGCCCGGCCGCCGTCAGGCTGATCCGGACCTGCCGCTCGTCGGCCGCGTCGCGCAGCCGGCTGACCAGGCCGGCCGCCTCCAGCCGCTTCAGCAGCGGGGTCAGGGTGCCGGAATCCAGCCCCAGCCGGCCGCCGATCGCCGAGACGGTGACCCGGTCCTCCTGCCACAGCACCAGCATCACCAGGTATTGCGGGTAGGTGAGCCCCAATGGCTCCAGCAGCGGCTTATAGGTCGCGTTGAAGGCGTGGGCCGCGGCATAGACCGCAAAGCAGAGTTGGTTGTCGAGCTTGAGGGCGTCGCCCGCCCGCCCGCCTTCACTGACCCCCTTCTCCGACGCTTTCGTCATGCTCCGCTCCTTGAACCTTCCGCCGCCCGGATCATTGATCTTCGGCCGGTGTGACCGTTATCACAAGATTTTAATTGCGCACAATTGAATTGTCTACTATGTAATATTCACCAGGACGCAATCAACTATCCCGATCCCCAAAGGAGACACTCATGTCCGTGAACGTGCTCTATTCCACCACTGCCACCGCGACCGGCGGCCGCGACGGCGAGGCCGCCACCAAGGACGGCAGCTTCAAGGTGAAGCTCTCGACCCCGAAGGAGCTGGGTGGCGCCGGCGGCCCGGGCAACAACCCGGAGCAGATGTTCGCCTCGGGCTGGTCGGCCTGCTTCATCGGCGCGATGAAGTTCGTCGGCGGTCAGAAGAAGCTGCCGATCCCGGCCAACACGACGGTCACCACGACGATCGGCATCGGCCCGCGTTCCGAAGGCGGCTTCGGCTTGACCGCGAAGCTCGAGGTCTCGCTGCCCGGCATGGACAAGGCCGCCGCGCAGAAGCTGGTCGAGGAAGCCGATCAGGTCTGCCCGTATTCCAACGCGACCCGCAACAACATCGAAAAGCAGCTGAACGTCGTCTGATCCGGACGAGAACGCCGCCGCCACCGTCTTCCCCTCACCGGACGGTGGTTGCACCAGAACGGGCCGGCCGATACCTTGCCGGCCCGTTTTCGTTTTCAGGCTGATGTGATGACCGACGCGACCCAAGACCCCTACGAGATGCAGAAGAACCTGCCGACCAGCCCCGACCAGTTGCTGGCGCGCCTCGGCGAGCTCGGCATCTCCAGTCACACGGTCGATCACGCGCCGGTCTTCACCGTCGAGGAATCGAAGGAGCTGCGTGGCCAGCTCCCGGGCGGCCATGTGAAGAACCTCTTCCTCCGCAACAAGAAGGAGGAGATGTGGCTGGTGACGGTCGAGGAATCGAAGCGGGTCGATCTCAAAGCCCTGGGCGAGAAGCTGACCGGCGCCACCGGCGGTGCGGCGAAACTCTCCTTCGGCAGCGCGGACCGCCTGATGCAATATCTCGGCGTCATCCCCGGCGCGGTGACACCCTTTGCCGTCATCAACGACAAGGGCAAGGCGGTGAAAATGGTGCTGGACCAGGACCTGATGCGCCACGAGGTGCTGCACGCCCATCCGCTGGTGAACTTCAAGGCCACGGCGCTGGCGCCGAAGGACCTGCTGCGCTTCCTCGAGGCCGAGGGCCATCCGCCCCAGCTGATGGCGATCCCGGTCAGCACCGGCCAATAAGACGCGGATAAGACGGGCGAATTTTCCTTGATAATCCGAGGCTTGATCGGAAAGCCGGGACGCGCCATCTATAGGGCCAATTGCGCAATCGGAGCATGACGAATGGACCAATTGATCGGCGGCGCGCCCGCGGCCGGACCGGCCGGCGCGAATGCCGCGGACCTCATCAAGGACAGCAACCAGAACGCCTTCGCCCAGGACGTGCTCGACGCCTCGATGCAGGTGCCGGTGATCGTCGACTTCTGGGCGCCGTGGTGCGGACCTTGCAAGCAGCTCGGTCCCTTGATCGAGAAGGTGGTCAAGGAAGCCAAGGGCGCGGTGCGCCTGGTGAAGATCAACGTCGATGAGAGCCAGGCGCTCGCCGGCCAGCTCCGCATCCAGTCGATCCCGGCGGTCTATGCCTTCTTCCAGGGCCGCCCGGTCGATGGCTTCGTCGGCGCGCAGCCCGAAGGCCAGCTTCGCCAGTTCGTGCAGCGCCTCGCCAAGATGGGCGCCGCCGGACAAGGACCTTCGCCGGTCGACGAGGCGCTGGAACAAGCCGAGGCCGCGTTTGCCGAGGGTGATTACGGCGCCGCCAGCGCCATCTTCGGCCAGGTGCTCGACCATGAGAGCGACAATGCCAAGGCGATCGCCGGCCTGGTGAAATGCGCGATCGCAACCGGCGATCTCGCCGGCGCCAAGGAGATGCTGGCCGGCGTCACGCCGGAGATCCTGAAGAACCCGGCAGTCGCCTCCGCCGCCAGCCAGCTCGAGCTGGCCGAGGCGGGACAGAAGGCCGCCGGCCAGACCCAGCAGCTGCAGGCCCGGATCGACGCCAACCCGAAGGACTTCGAGGCGCGCTACGACCTCGCCGTCGCGCAATTCGCCGCCGGCGAGCGCGAGGCGGCGATCGACCAGCTGCTGGAGATCTTCAAGGCCAACCGCGCCTGGAACGAGGAAGCGGCCCGCAAGCAGCTGGTGAAGTTCTTCGAGGCGATGGGCCCGACCGACCCGATGACCCTGGCCGGCCGCCGCAAGCTCTCCTCGCTGATGTTCTCGTAACGAGAGGCGGCATTTCATGGGCTCGGAGTCGCCGGAGACGGTGAAGTCGCGTTCGAGCTTCGAGCCCGGCTTCGCCGACCTGCCGCGCAGCATGGCGATCTTTCCGCTGACCGGCGCGCTGCTGGTGCCGGGCGGGCGGATGCCGCTCAACATCTTCGAGCCGCGCTACCTCGCGATGACGCGCCACGCCCTGGCTCAGCCCGACCGGCTGATCGGCATGGTGCAGCCGAAGCAGCGCGGCATCGAGCGCAAGAGCGATCCCGACTTCCAGCCGGACGTGGAGCAGGTGGGCTGCGCCGGCCGCATCATCGCTTTCGAGGAGACCGATGACGGCCGCTACCAGATCACCCTCTCCGGCCTGGTCCGCTTCAAGATCCGCAACGAGCTGCCGCGCAGCGCCGGCGGCTTCCGCCTGGTCGAGCCGGATTTCGCGCCCTTCGCCGGCGACATCGTCCAGGGCGACTACACACTGGCCGGCCGCGCGCGCTTCATCGCCACCCTGAAGGGCTATTTCGAGACCCGCAGCGCCACGGTCGACTGGAAGGCGATCGATGCCATGGCCGACCGCCAGCTGGTGATCTCGCTCGCCATGCTCTGCCCCTTCTCGCCGGACGAGAAGCAGGCCTTGCTCGAATGCCGGGATCTCGTGCAACTGGGTGAGATGCTGCTGGCCCTGTTCGAGCTCGCGGTGCGCGGCCGCACCGACGACCAGCGGCCTTTCCATTGAGGGCATGACCATGTCCGATCCCGTCGCCGTCGATCCCAAGCTGCTCGAG
>JAYSFH010000271.1:0-2579 GCA_041913405.1 Dongia sp.
GTCGACGGCAAGACTCCCGACGCCACCGAGGACGCGACCGCGGCGCTGTACCAGAAGATGCTGAGCCGGACCGATCTCTTCATGTCCGTGCGGCGGCCCGACGGCGGGCCCTATTTCGAGCAGCACGGCCTGCTCTACCTGAAGAAGGACGAGGTGCAGAAGATCGCGGATTCCGTTATCGAGGCGCAGCCCTTCATCGGCAGCCTCACCGCGGACCCGAGCCTGCGCGGGTTGTTCGACACGCTTTCGACCTTCGTCCAAGGCGTGGAGACCAACGCCGTGCCGATCAGCCGGCTGGAGAAGCCGCTGGCGGCGATCTCGCGCACGCTGTCCGACGGCTTGGCGGGCGGCAAGCAGCCACTCTCTTGGCAGACCCTGCTGATCGACCGGCCGGCCGACCAGAACACGTTGCGCCACCTGATCCTGGCCCAGCCGAACCGCGACTTCAGCGCGCTGAAGCCCGGCGCGGTGGCGACCCAATACGTGCGCGACCAGATCAAGGAGCTCGCCCTCGCGGATACCGGCGTCACCGTGCGCCTGACCGGTCCGGTCGCCTTGAACGACGAGGAATTCGGCACGGTCGCCGAAGGCATGGGGCTCGCGCTGGTGGTCTCGGTCGCGCTGGTGCTGCTGTTCCTGTTTGCGGCATTGCGCTCGGTGAAGCTGATCGTCGCCACCTTCGCGACCTTGATCGTCGGGCTGCTGCTCACCTTCGCCTTCGCCTTTCTCACCATCGGATCGCTGAACCTGATCTCGGTCGGTTTCGCGGTGATGTTCATCGGGCTCTCGATCGATTTCGGCATCCAGTTCGGGGTGCGCTACGGGCAGGAACGGTTCGAGCATGGCGAGGCCGGAGCCCTGGGCCGGACCGGCGGCGCGATGGCGCGGCCGCTCGCCTTGGCCGCAGCGGCGATCGCACTGGGCTTTGCCGCCTTCATCCCGACCGCCTATCGCGGCGTCTCGGAACTGGGGCTGATCGCGCTCGCCGGCATGGCGATCACGCTGGTGCTGAACTTCACCCTGCTGCCGGCGCTGCTGACGGTGCTGAAGCCGAGAAGCGCCCCGCGCGAGATGGGCTTTCCCTGGGCCGCGGGCGTGGATGTCTTCCTGTTGAAGCGGCGCTGGCTGGTGGTCGGCGTCTGGACCGTGATCACGGTCGCGGGCCTCGCCTTGAGCCCGCGCCTCACCTTCGATTTCAACCCGCTGCATCTCAAGGATCCGAACGTCGAGTCCATGGCGACCATGCTGGACCTGATGCGCGATCCCTTGCGCACGCCTTATGAGTCCGAGTTGCTGGCGCCCGACATCAAGACCGCCACCGAGATCGCTGCGAAGCTGCAGCAGCTGCCGGAGGTCTATGCGGTGATCACCGCGCAGTCGCTGGTGCCGCAGGACCAAAAGGAGAAGCTGGCGATCCTCTCGGACCTGAACGACCTGATGAGCCTGAGCCTGGAGCCGGTCTCGGTGCGCGACGCACCGACCGACGACGCGGTGCGCGCCTCGCTGCGCCGCTGCGCCGAGAGGCTGCGCCAGGCGATGGCCTCGTCGGAGATCGCCATGGGCCTCGCGCGGCTGCTGGACCAGGCGGCCGAAGCCGATCCCGCACTCTACCCGCAGCTGAAGCGCATGCTGGTGGATGGGCTGATGCCGCGCCTCGCTGCGCTCAAGGCGGCGATGACCGCCGGCGAGGTCACGCTCGACAGCCTGCCGCCGGAAGTGAAACGCGACTGGATCGCGGCCGACGGGACGGCGCGGATCGCGGTCTTCCCCAGCGGCGACGACAACAACAGCGAGAACCTGGCGAAGTTCGTCGCCGCGCTGCGCGGCGTCGCGCCCGACGTCACCGGGCCGGCGGTGCAGATCTACGAATCCGGCCGCGCCGTCTCCGACGCCTTCCGCACGGCGACGCTCACCGCACTGATCACCGTGACGCTGCTGCTCTTCCTGGTGCTGCGGCGGGTGCGCGACGTGCTCTATGCGCTGGCGCCGCTGGTCGCGGCCGGCGGTTCGGTGATCCTCGTGATGGTCGTGTTCGGCATGCCGCTGAACTTCGCCAACATCATCGCGCTGCCGCTGCTGCTCGGGATCGGCATCGCCTTCGACATCTATTTCGCGGTCAATTGGCGGCGCGGCGTCGAGCATCCGCTGTCCACCGCCACGGCACGCGCGGTGCTGTTCAGCGCCCTGGCGACCGGGTCCTCATTCGGCGGGCTGGCGGTGTCCAACCACCCGGGTACGGCCAGCATCGGCGCCTTGCTGCTGCTCGGACTGGCGGTTGTGCTGGCGACGATCTTCACCTTCATGCCGTCCTTGATGGGGCGGCCGCCGGCTGCCGCGCCAGCGGGTAAGCCAGACTGAAGCTCGGTTGGGAATTTATAGATATTTTCCGCGATTGCGCGTAAAAATATTATAAATTGAATGACTTATGCGACGTCCTGCCCCGCTGACGCAGCCTCGGCTCAGCTATATATGACCGTCGTCGCGGCGCGCTGCACAGGCGATCCGCCAGCCCCTGAAGGAATCTCCATGTCGCACGCCATCCATATCGCCGCCGCCGCAAGCCAGCTCACCCGCGCTCT
>JAYSFH010000271.1:2589-5696 GCA_041913405.1 Dongia sp.
AGACGCAACTGCAAGGCAGCGTGGTGGCCGATGAGAATGTCCTCGAAGTGGCGGTGCTCGGAATTTGGCCCGGAAACAAGCTCCAGTCCTTCGCCGGCTATGACGTAACTTGGCGCGAAGTTGCGTAAGGTATCTGACGCTCCCTCCCACGCTGCGGCGGGCCGATAGGCTACACTTTTAGTTAGCAAGACCTCATCCGTTGCTTACGCTTTTTTAAGACTACAGTCTTAACTTAAGTCAAGTCGGGTCCCCGGCAGGCAACCTTGAGGAACGCCCATGTCATTATCCCTGTTCGGCGGAGAAGACCGCGCGCGCCTGGTCGCGCTCGACAAGTCGCAAGCGATGATCGAGTTCAGCATGGATGGCACGATCATCCATGCCAATGCGAACTTCCTGAACACGATGGGTTATTCGCTCGACGAAATCCGCGGCAAGCATCACAGCATGTTTCTCGAGCCCGGCCAGAAGGACAGCGCGGACTACCGCGAGTTCTGGGCCAAGCTCAATCGCGGCGAGTTCCAGGCCGCACAGTACAAGCGCATCGGCAAGGGCGGCCGAGAGGTCTGGATCGAAGCCTCCTACAACCCCCTGCTGAACGGCAGCGGGAAGCCGTACAAGGTCGTGAAGTTCGCGACCGACGTCACCCAGCAGAAGCGATTCTTCGCCGACCTCAAGGGCAAGGTTGAGGCGATCGGCCGCTCCCAGGCGGTGATCGAGTTTGAGCTCGACGGCACGATCATCACCGCCAACGAGAATTTCCTGGCCACGATGGGCTACAGCCTCGCGGAAGTGCAAGGCAAGCATCACAGCATGTTCGTCGATCCGGGCTACCGTACCAGCGCCGAGTACCAGCGCTTCTGGGAAAACCTGCGCGAGGGCAAGTACCAGGCGGCGCAGTACAAGCGTCTTGCCAAGGGCGGACGCGAGGTCTGGATCGAGGCTTCCTACAATCCGGTGCTCGATCTGAACGGTCGTCCGTGGAAGGTGGTGAAGTTCGCCACCGACATCACCCAGAGCAAGGCGCAGAGCGGACGCGCGCTGCAATTCGTCAACGACGTGAAATCGGTCGTGCAGGAGGTTGCATCCTCGGCACAGCAGATGGAGACAACCGCCCAGGCTCTGGCATCCACCGCGACCGACGCCGACCACAAGTCATCGACCGTCTCGGCCGCCGCGGAGGAGCTCGCCGCCTCGGTCGGCGAGATCTCGCGGCAGATCAGCGAGTCCTCGCGTGTCGTCGGCATTGCCGTCGCAGGCGCGCGCAAGTCCGAGGAAATGGTAACCCAGCTGGTCGCCGCCGCCCAGAAGATCGGCGAGGTGACCCGCATCATCACCGACATCGCCGCGCAGACCAACCTGCTGGCGCTCAACGCCACGATCGAGGCCGCCCGCGCCGGCGAAGCCGGCAAGGGCTTCGCGGTGGTCGCATCCGAGGTGAAGTCGCTCGCCACCCAGACCGGCAAGGCGACCGAGGAGATCCAGCAGCAGATCAAGGATATCCAGGATTCGAGCCAGGTCACCGCGGAATCCATCTCGGAGATCGGCAAGATCATCGCCCAGGTGAGCGAGATCTCCACCTCCATCTCCGGCGCGGTCGAGGAGCAATCTGCGGCCACCAAGGACGTCTCCACCAACATCCACGGCGTCACCGAAGCCGCACAGGAAACCGGGCACTCGTCCTCGACGATGCTGAACGTAGCGCATGCGCTCTCGGAGAGCGCCGGCGGCTTGGACCAGAAGGTGGACGCCTTCCTGGCGAGCATCCGCGCGGCATAGAACCACCCGCGAGAATCAAAAAAGCCCGGGCATTGCCCGGGCTTTTCTCTTTGCGTCGAAGAGAGGGCCGCCTTACGCGCCGCCCTGCATCTGCTTGATCTTGTCCTCGAGCACCGACTGCAGCTTCTTCACGCCGCCGTCCCGGAGCGCCCCCGCGAACTCGGAGCGGAGCTGCGCAAGCTGCGAGATCGAGCCGTTGTAATAGACGTCGTTCACGTGCCAGTTGTCGCCCTCGCCCTTCATCAGGTAGGAGAGCTCGACCGGCTCCTTGTCCTGGCGGTTGAGCTTGGTGATCACCAGCACGCGGCCGCCGTCCCGCTCCTTGGAATCGGCGATCTCGAAGGTCTCTCCGCCATAGCCCTTGAAGCGCGCGGCATACATGGTCGTCATGTAGCGGCCGAACACTTCCACCATCGCCTTCTGGTCTTCCGGCGTCGCGTCGCTCCACATCGGGCCGACCGCGATCTTGGTCATTGCCGGCACGTCGAAGACGGCGTTCAGCACCGGGGCGAGCCTGTCGTAGCGGCCCTGGAACTTCAGCGCCTCACCGTTCTTCATCACCTCGATCAGCGCATTGTCGAGGCGCTGCACCGGGCCGACCGGCGCCGCCGCCTGCGCGGCACTGGCGGCCAAGGCGGGAGCCGCCGGCATGGCGAGCAGCGTGGGCATGGCCAGGGCCGAAACAGCAAGTCCGGCCAGCAAAAGGCCACGACGAACGAAACGCATGTCGAACTCCATATCTGTCCTTGGGTCGCCTTCCGATCCCGCAGGATCCCCTGGAAGACCTTACGCGTGGATTACTACGTGGAACTTAGATGGCAACCTGCCAGTCCAGTCTCAAGAACCCGTGAATCCGGGTCGCGGGCGGCAATTGGCCGCAGCCGGCGTCCACAGCCGGCATCCGCTGGGCAAGCATTCACAATGCGGCTAGGCCGCCTGCTTCAATTGCTCGACCTTCTTGTCGAGCACCTGGATGAGGGCATCAACGCCGCCCTTCTGCAGCGGTTCCGAAAATTCCGAGCGCATTTGCGTCAACTGCGAGATAGCGCCGGCGAGATAGACGTCGATCACCTGCCAGCCGTCCGCGCCCTTGCGGAAGAGGTAGTTGAGTTCGACCGGCTCGCCGTCGGACTTCACGATCGTGGATTGGACCAGCACGCGCTCGTTCGGAACCTGCTTGGTCTCTCCGACCTTGAACTGGACGCCCTTGTCCGCCTTGAAGCGCGAGGCGTAGGTGCTGACGGTGTATTTGTCGAAGGCAACCAGCACCGCGTTCTTCTTGTCGGTGGTGAGCGTGGTCCAGTAGCCGCCCATGGCGATCTTGCACATGG
>JAYSFH010000272.1:0-838 GCA_041913405.1 Dongia sp.
GGTGAATTGACGCTGCGGCCCTGAAGACGGGTCGCCCGCGGCCGGCCCTGAAGAATGGCCGCCCGCGGCCATGGCGCGTCGTGGTTAAGGCATTGGTGCCTCATCCGAAACCGCTTGCCCGCGCTGCTACCGCCGGGCGAATATTCGCCGGGGAACACGGGACGGGGCGACGGGAACATGCGGTTCGGGATCTGGATGCGGGCGGCGGCTTTGCTCCTGGCGGCGGCGCTGGCGGGCTGCGCCGCGCAGAGCGTCAACCCGGTCACCGGCAAGGCGATCTATCCCGGGGTCTCGTCGGCGACCGAGGCTGTTTACGGCGAGAAGCTCAACGCCGAGATGGTCGCGGCCTATGGCCTCTATACCCACCCGGGGTTGAACGCCTATGTCAGCCGCGTCGGCGAGGCGCTGGCCCGGCACACCGTGCGCCAGGGCATCCACTACACCTTCACGATCCTCGACGACGAAGAGATCAACGCCTTCGCGCTGCCCGGCGGCTATGTCTACGTCACCCGCGGCGCCATCAGCTTCGCCAACAACGAGGCCGAGCTCGCCGCGATCCTCGGCCACGAGATCGGCCATGTCGACGCCTTCCACTTCCGCGGCCGCGAGCGCGACACGGTGAGCGGCGTGCTCAGCGTCCTGCTCCGCCACTCCAGCAAGAACGCCGACGACCTGGCGATGGCGCAGCAGCTGGCCGACAAGGCCAGCAAGTCCACCGCCTATTCGCAGGACCAGGAGTTCGAGGCCGACGCGCTCGGCATCCACTACATGACCCTGGCCGGCTACGACCCGCAGGGCATGCTGGGCATGCTGGAGGCCGAGCATGCGAAGTCCGAGC
>JAYSFH010000272.1:848-5693 GCA_041913405.1 Dongia sp.
GGCAACCCGGTCGCACACGACATCTTCGCGCTGGATGAATCGCACCCCGCGACGCCGGCCCGCGAGACCCGCGCGCTGGATGCGGTGAAGAAGGCCGTGCCGGCCCCGGGCGTCAGCCCGAAGACCGAGCGCGAAGCCTACCTCGCGGCGATCGAGGGCATGACCTTCGGCGCCGATCCCCGCGAGGGCATGGTCGAGGGCCACCGCCTGGTCAACGCCGTGCTGGGCTTCAGCTTCGAAGCCCCGGAAGGCTTCGACATCTGGACCGACCGCGGCGGCGCCTTCGGCGTCGGCCCCAACGCGGCGCTGATCCTGGAAGCCGACCAGGCGCCCGATGCGCAATCGGGGGCGCAGTCGATGGTGACCTATGTCCAGACCTCGATCGCCGACGAGATGCCGGTCGCCAACGTGCGGCCGCTGGAGATCGACGGCTATCGCGGCGCCACCGGCACCGTCGCCATGGATCCCTTCATGATCCGCGTCGGCGCGGTGCGCGACGGCGGGACCGGCAACCGCCTCTACAAGCTGATGTACGTGACGCCGCGCCGCACCTTCAACCAGGCCGACGCCGGCTTCCTGGAATCCTTGAAGAGCTTCCGCCCGCTCGCCGGCGCCGAAGCCAAGCCCAATCCGGCGCCGGAGCTCCACGTCGTCACCGTGGCCGCCGGCGACAGCGTGGAGAGTCTGGCCGGGCGCATGGCCGTCGCCGACAAGAAGCTCGAGTGGTTCCGGGTGCTGAACGGACTCGCCGCCGGCGACGAAGTGAAGCCGGGCGACAAGGTGAAGCTGGTCGCGCTGCACTGACCCGCCCTGTCGGGTCAGCTCCGAAAATCCATCTCACGCTCGGATTGAAGCCCCGGCTGCATACCCGGGTCGGGTGACGCCGCGGCGCACTTGGCGGCATCTTGTCATATTTCCATTGGGCCAGCGCGAAGTCGGAACTGGGCGCGCCGCTTGGCTTGTTAGGTTGCCCCTGCCGCGGTCGGATGCGGCTCATAAAGGGGAAAACACGAGTATGCTCGGCGTAACAAGAATGATCTCGAAGCTCGCCTGGATTCCGCTCGCCGCGATGCTGGCGGCCGGCTGCGTGGACATGAGCCCGGAGGCCGCCAACCTCCGCCTGCAATCGCAGATGGGCTGGAATGCGGAGAAGGAGCTCGAACTGAAGAAGCAGATGGAGGCGCTCGACCTCTTGCTCGACTCACTGGGGCTGGACAACACGGCCCGCAGCTATTTCGCCGGCTATTTCACCGACGGCGGCTTCTGACCGATCGGCGCGCGCGCCGCTCAATCTACTCCGCCACCATCTCGCCGGAGCCGCCGAACTCCTTCGGGAAGTCCTTGAGCTTCGGCAGGCCGTCCTTCATCCGCAGCACGGTCTCGGCATAGTTCACATGCACGCCGGGCTTGAAGGCGACGCTCGGGATCGTCGCCGCGTAGACGTCGGTGAGGCCGAGGCCGGGATGGCCGGTCATGACGTGGCCGCCGCACTTAGTGCAGAATTGCCGGTCGCTGCTCGGGTTCTTGGTGTAGGTGCCGAGGTGGGCCTGGCCCTTGGTCACCTTCACCGCGTCCGGCTTCCACAGGGTGAAGGCGTTGACCGGGCCCGCCGACCAGGAGCGGCAGGAGCTGCAATGGCAGTAGCCCATCGCCTCGGGCGATCCCGTCACCTCGATCTCCACCGCGCCGCAGAAGCACGCGCCCTTGTGCTTTTCCATGTCAGTCTCCTTGCATTGCTCGCTTGTTTTCTCCGCCCCGACGCCTGTCGAAGCCGGCGGAGATTGGCCGAGGTCGGGCGCATCCTATAGTGACGTTCGACACACCGGCTCCGGCCGCTGGCGGGTTTCGCACCATCCTGGCAAGTCTCCCCCCGCCCGGCGCCGGGGGGCTTCCGGCCGGGTTGTAATGTTGCTGAAAAACGCTCATGATCGCGACGCCCCGAGTGGGGCCGTCGGCTGCGCACTCTTCCACCGAAGAGGTGCCGATTTCTTCGCTTCCCGGCATCGCCGCGCTGCGTGAAACCGCATTCCTGGCAACCGTCGTTAGTGAATATAAGGGCTGCCATGGCTTCCGGAAAAGTAAAGTGGTTCAATTCGCAAAAGGGTTTTGGCTTCATCCAGCCGGATGACGGCGGCAAGGACGTCTTCGTCCATATCAGCGCGGTCGAGCGCGCCGGCCTGTCCGGCCTGAAGGACGGCCAGGCGGTCAGCTACGACATCCAGGAGGAGCGCGGCAAGGCCGCCGCCGCCAACCTGAAGCTGCTCTGATCGACAGCCGGGAACCGCCGCGCGGATCCGTTCCGCGCGGCGGCCCCGTGCCGCCCGATCGCATGCCCGATTTCCTGTTCGACGGGCCCGAACAAGCCGCCACCACCATCCTGCTTGCCCACGGCGCCGGCGCGCCGATGGATTCCGCCTCGATGACCGCGACCGCCCAGGCGCTGGCCGCCGCCGGCTTCCGGGTCGCGCGTTTCGAGTTCGCCTACATGGCCGCGCGCCGATCCGGCCAGCGCAAGCCACCGCCGCGGGCCGAGCGCGTGCAGCCGGAATACACTGCCGCGATCGAGGCCCTGGACGTGCAGGGCAAGCTCATCATCGGCGGCAAGTCGATGGGCGGCCGGGTCGCCAGCCTGATCGCCGACGCGATGCTGGCCGAAGGCAAGATCGCCGGCCTGCTCTGTCTCGGCTATCCCTTCCACCCGCCTGAGAAACCCGACCAACTCCGCACCGCGCATCTCGCCGATCTCAAGACGCCGACCCTGATCGTCCAGGGCACCCGCGATCCCTTCGGCACGCCGGAGGAGGTCGCCGGCTACAGGCTCTCCAAGGCGATCGAAGTGCTCTGGCTCGAAGACGGCGACCATGACCTGAAGCCGCGGAAGTCGGTTTCCGGCTTCAGCGCCGCCGATCACCTGAAGGCGCTGAGCGACCGCGTGGCGACATGGAGCAAGTCTCTCAAGTGATCTCCGGGACCACCGATCCCAAGTTCGCCCCTGTCCGCGAAGCCTTCGCGGCGAACTTCGACAGCGGCCTGGAACATGGCGGCGGGGTCGCGGTGGTGCTCGACGGTCGTCCCGTCGTCGAGCTCTGGGGCGGCCATGCCGATGCGGCGAAAGCGAGACCCTGGCAGCGGGACACGCTGATCAACGTCTGGTCCTGCACCAAGGGCGTGGTGGCGCTGGCGGTGGCGATGCTGGTCGAGCGCGGCCAGCTCGACTATGCGGCCCCGGTCGCGCGCTGGTGGCCGGAATTTGCCGCCGGCGGCAAGGAGCGGTTGACGCTCGACCATCTGCTCTCGCACCAGGCCGGCTTGAACGGCCTCGCGTTGCCGATGGACGAGGCTGGGCTGCTGGCCTGGACTCCCTATGTCGAAGCGCTGGCCGCGATGGCGCCGCTCTGGGAGCCCGGCAGCCGTGCGATCTATCATGCGCTCAGCTTCGGCCACCTGGCCGGCGAGCCGCTGCGCCGCGTCGATGGCCGCAGCATCGGCCGTTTCGTCGCCGAGGAAATCGCCGGACCGCTGGGCGCCGACTTCTTCATCGGCCTGCCGGAACGCGAGGAGCCGCGCGTCGCGGAGATGATCGAGGGACCCAAGGCCTCCGACTGGGTGTCCTATGTGCTCGCCTCGCCCTTCCCGCATTCCTGCATGAACCCGAGGCCGCTGGCGCTGGCGCCGAACCACCGTGCCTGGCGCGCGGCCGAAGTGCCCGGCGGCAACGGCCAGTCGACCGCCGCCGCCCTGGCGAAGATCTACGGCGCGCTGGCATCCGGCGGCGCCGGCCTGATCGGCCGCGACGCGATCGCCGAAGCGGCGCGGCCGCGGGTGCGCGGCATCGACGAGAGCTTCGGCTCGCCCACCGCCTTCGCCGCCGGGTTCCAGATCGACAACCCGCTGACCGGCAAGGGCGCCTTCGGTCACAGCGGCTGGGGCGGCAGCTACGGCTTCGCCGATCCCGCGGCCGGGCTCGGCTTCGCCTATGTCACCAACCGCATGCTCGGCTTCGACGACGGCATCGACCCGCGCCGCAAGTCCCTGGTCGAAGCGGCCTACGCCTGCCTCGCGTCCTAGCGGCACCGCCCACCGGCCTAACAATGCCCGGCACCGTGAGAGCGCGATCCTAAATCGTGCCGGCACACACCAGCGACTGCGTTTTTCGGACCGCTCCGGAGCCACTGCCCCTACACTTCAGAGGCTGTCTCTAAGCCCCTGCGGGGGTTCGATTTCTCGTTAACCGGGTGTTAACAGCGAGGATCGTGATGACACATGAAGCCGCCCTGGCGGCGCGGGGACGCGTGCAAGCCGCGCGCCCCGATGCGCCGCCGCTGGAGATCCTGGTCGTCGATGACGATCCGGTCTTCCGCCGCACCTTGCACCGCATGCTGATGCGCGACGGCGCCACGCGCGTCGTCGAGGCGCAGCATGCCGAGGAGGCGATCGCGCAGATCGAGCGGCATCGCCCCGACCTCGTGGTCTCCGACATCTTCATGCCGGTCGCCGACGGCTTCGAGCTCCTGAACTGGATGCGCCGCCACGCCGCCGAAGTGCCGGTGCTGGTGGTCTCAGCCGCGGGCCATGCCGATGCGCATTTCGATCCGGCGGTGATCGCCCAGCACCTGGGCGCCGCCGAAGTCCTGAGCAAGCCGTTCGACCGCGCCGATCTCTTTGCGGCCGTGGACCGCGCGCTCCGCGCCTGAACAGGCCGCCGTGCCCGAGTGGTTCGCGGTTGAATCGCGCGCTGTTTCAGTTTTAGCTTTCGGTCCGCTTCCGAGAACGAAGAACAACCAATTGGGCAGGAACACGCATGAGCACACCGACCGAGCGCGCGACCCACTGGCTTTCGGCTTT
>JAYSFH010000273.1:0-4543 GCA_041913405.1 Dongia sp.
TTGCACCCCTTTGTTGCCCCCCCACCCCCAAAAAAAAACGCCTTTTTTGCACTCAACCCAACCCCCGCGGGGGGCCCGGGGGGGCGGCGCCGCCCCCCCGGTTCCGGGACTGCGAGTGACAGGGAGGCAAATCACGAGTCCCAGTTGGACTGGGTGGGCTACTGCAGGCTTCCGGAATTGCCCAGCGCCTTGGACATTTCCACGAGGTCGATGAACTCGGCGCGCATGCCGTCTTCATCTGAACCCCGCGCGGCCTTGGCCAGTTCCGCGATCTGGTCGTAGGAATAGTTCTTCAGGTAATCGCCGCCCCGCAGTTTCTGCCCGAAGGCCGCGACCGCCGCAGCAAAATCGAGCTCGGCATTCGTCGATTCGGGTTTATCGAGGCGCGCGGTCGCGAGCGGCGTCTCGATCAGTTTGGACGTGTCGCCGTCCGGCGCCTTATAACGCAGCCGCAGCAAGGCGAACTCCTCGGGCTTAACCGCCGGCGCGGCGGTCGGGGTCGGCTCGGACCCGTAGCGCAGCGGATCGACATTGAGGCCCTTGGAGCCCTTGAGCGCGATCTCGTAAAGCGCCGTCACGTTGTGGCCGGCGCCGATCTCGCCGGCATCCTTCTGGTCGTTGTTGAAATCCTCGCGCTTCAGGGCGCGGTTCTCGTAGCCGATCAGCCGGTATTCGGCGACGACCGCCGGGTTGAACTCGACCTGCACCTTCACGTCCTTGGCGATCGTCTGGATGGTGGCATCGAGCTGGTCGACCAGCAGGCGCTTTGCTTCCTTGAGAGAATCCACATAGCCGTAGTTGCCGTTGCCGACGTCGGCGATCTGCTCCATCAGCGCGTCGTTGTAGTTGCCCTCACCGAACCCGAGCGTGGTGAGTGCAATGCCGGACTTGCGATTCTCCTCGACCATCGTCTTCAGCTGATCGATGTCGCTGATGCCGACATTGAAGTCGCCGTCGGTCGCCAGGATGATCCGGTTGATGCCGCCCTCGATCGCGCCCTTTTTGGCCATGGCATAGGCGAGCTGGATGCCCTCGCCGCCGGCCGTGCTGCCGCCGGCCTGGAGCTGGTCGAGCGCCGCCTTGATCTTCGCCTTGTCCGAGGTCGGCTCGAGGACGACGCCGGCGGCACCGGCATAGACCACAATGGAGACCTTGTCTTCGGCCCGAAGCTGGTCGGTCAGCATCCGCATGCCGGATTTCAGCAGCGGCAGCTTGTCCGGCTGGTCCATCGAGCCGGAGACGTCGATGAGAAACACGAGATTGGCGGCCGGGCGCTCGCCCTTGGGCTGGTAGCCCTTGATGCCGATCTCGAGCAGATAGGTGTCGGGATTCCAAGGCGTCTTGACGACATGGGTCGTGGTTTTGAAGGGCGTTTCGAGATCGTCAGCCGCCGGAAAGTCATAGGCGAAGTAGTTGATCATCTCCTCGACCCGCACCGCGTCTTCCGGCGGCTGCTGGCCGTTCAGGATGAAGCGCCGCACATTGGCATAGGAACCGGAATCCACATCGACCGAGAAGGTCGAGACCGGCGCCTCGGCCACCTGCTTCACTGGATTCTCTTCGATCGGCAGGTAGTTCTCGGTGTTCTCCGGCGGCAGATAGGCGGAAGGTGCTCCGCCGTACAGACCGCCATCGCCCAATACCGTACCTTGCGGCGCCAGATTCTTCTTCAACTCGGTGCGTTGGGCGGTGCCAGCGCCGACTCCGATACCGGCCTGGGACGGCTGCGCCAGCAGATCGGCCTCGGTCTCGGCGGCCTCGCCTTCGGCAATCCCAGGAACGGGAGCAGCTTGAACCGCCGCAGTCTCCGCCGGCGCAGGCTCGGTCGCTGGAATTGCGGAGAGCTGTGAGTTATCCGTCGCCGCCATTTCCGGAGCCACGGAGCCGGCCGATACGCTCGATTGCTGCGTCGACCCGTTGGTATTGGCGGCTTCTTTCTCCTTCGTCTGCTCGCAGCCGAGCAAGACGACGCTGCCCGCGATCAGCACGATCGCGCGGATGGATTGGATTGGCGTCATCGGATTCCCCTCCTCTAGGATCGGTCGTTCCCCACGCCCTCCAGGATTGCACCCCAAGATGGCGGGCGCATGGTGCGATTGTGTCGGAAGAAGGGCATCGCCGGGATCACGATCGTTTGAAAACCGGCGCTTGAGCCGTTAACTTCGCCCCCATGACCCCGCCCGACCTCCAGGCCTGGCTGATCAGCCAGATCAGCGAAATGCCTCCCCTCGACGTGCTGTTCAACGGTTTCTGCAAGAAGCTGGTGAAGCAGGGTTTGCCGATCTGGCGCTCCAATATCGGCCTCGAGACCCTGCATCCGGAGGAGATCGGCTTCTCGCTGCTCTGGATCGACGGCGAGCTGAAGGACCGCGGCTTCAACCGGTTGCGGCCGGGGCTGCTCGCGTCCAGCGACTACCTGAACAGCCCGGCGAAATATGTGGACGACACCAACCGGCCGTTCCGCTGGCGGCAGGGCGAAGCCGACCAGGGCATGGGGATCCTGCTCGACATGGTCGCCGAGGGGGTGACCGAGTACACCATGATGCCGCTGGTCTTCCAGGATACCTATCGCTCCGCCAGCATCTCCTTTGCGACCAAGGCGCCGGGCGGTTTCGGAGATTCCGGCTACGAGGCTTTGCGCTATGCCACTATCCTGATCTCGCCGCTGGCGGAGCGCATCGCCCTGCGCCGGGTGGCGCTCGATGCCCTCACCGTCTATCTCGGCGCCACCGCCGCGCAGCGCGCCTATAGCGGGCAGATCGAGCGCGGCGATGTGCGCACCCTGCAGGCGGCGATCCTTATCGCCGATCTCCGCGGCTTCACCTTGCTCTCCGACCGGCTGGAGCGGCGCGCCATGGTGGCTTTGCTCGACCGCTGGTTCGGCGTCATGGGCGAGGCGATCGAAGCCAACGGTGGCGATATCCTGAAATTCATGGGCGACGGGTTGCTGGCGGTGTTTCCGCTGGACGATGATCCGAGCGGCAGCTGCGCCCACGCCCTGGCGGCGGCACAGCAGAGCATTATGGGGACGGCCAAGCTGAACGAGGACCTGGCCGCGGAGGGCGCCCCGCCCCTCAAGTTCGGCATGGCGCTCCATTGCGGCGAGGTCGAGTTCGGCAATATCGGCGCCAAGCGGCGGATCGACTTCACGGTGATCGGCCCGGCGGTCAACCATGCCAGCCGGCTCGAAAGCCTGACCAAGGTGGTGCAGCAGCCGTTGGTGCTGTCCGACAGTTTCGCGCGGACCCTCGGCAAGCCGCTGCGCTCGCTGGGGAGCCATGTCCTGCGCGGCGTGCGCGAGCCGGTCGAGGTCTTCGTCCCGCAATGAGCTCGATGATGCGGCAGTTCCGGCGGTATCCGGCCGTCGATCTCGACGAGTATCGCCGCTTCATGGTGGCGAAGCAGCATGTCGGCTGGGTGATGCCGGATTTCGCCGTCGCCCTCGCCCGCTTCCCGCATGTCTTCCATGTCGATGACAAGGCGGTCACCCTGCAGCCGCGCTTGCGCAGCTTCAACACGCGCTCGGAAGCGGTGGCCGAGGTGCTCGCCACATTGCGCGCCGAGGGCCTGATCCCCGGCTGGCGCAACGAGGCCTATCCGGTGGCGCAGGGATTCTATACGGCGCCCCTGCTGCAGATGGAGCGCGCGGCCACGGTGCTGTTCGGCACGCTCTCCTACGGCGTGAACCTGAACGGTTTCGTCGGGCGCGGCTGGGCGATGAAAGTCTGGATCGCCAAGCGCGCCGAGACCAAGCCGATCGATCCCGGCATGATGGACCTGATCGTCGGCGGCGGGCAGCCGATGGGGATCTCGCCCTGGAACAACCTGATGAAGGAATGCCAGGAAGAGGCCGGCATGCCGCGCGATCTTGCGGAGAAAGCGCGGCCGGTCGGCATCATCACCATGCTTGCGGTGATCGAGGGGCATATGCGGGTGGGTCTCCAGTTCAATTACGATGTCGAGCTGCCCGAGAGCTTCACGCCGCTGAACGCCGACGGCGAGGTCGCGGAGTTCCTGCTGGTGCCGGTCAGCGCGCTGATCGATCGCCTGAAGTCGGCGGACGACTTCTCCTACGACGTGGCGGTGGTGCTGATCGACTTCCTGATCCGGCACGGCTTCGTCGGGCCGACCGATCCGGATTTCCTCGAACTGATCGCCGAGCTGCGCCGGCCGATCCCCTGGATGCAATAGATGAGCCTGCTGGAACGCATCGAGGCCTGCCACCGCTACAGCCTGAAGAAGTTCAAGCCCTTCCTGGTGGCAGGCGAGCGGCTGGGCTATGTGCGCCACGACCTCGCGGTGGAGTTCGGGAAATTCCCGAGCGTGTTTCTCAATTCCGCCGAGGCGCTGCAGGTGAAGGAGCATCTGGCGCAATTCGATTCCCGCACCGCCGCGATCAACACGGTGGCGCAGGAGCTCAGCGCCCGCGGCATCGTCACCGGCTGGCGCAACGAGCTCTTCCCGGTGGCGCCGAAGTTCGGCGCGGCGCCCTTGTTCGACGTCGAGCGGGCGCTGGTGCCATTCCTCGGCGTGAAGGCGTATG
>JAYSFH010000273.1:4553-5680 GCA_041913405.1 Dongia sp.
TTCTCCTCTGGGTCGGCAAGCGCGCCGACAACCGGCCGATCGAGCCGGGCAAGCTCGATCATCTGGTGGCGGGCGGCCTGCCCAGCCATATCTCGCCCTTCGACAACCTGATGAAAGAGGCGGCCGAGGAGGCCTCGATCCCCAAAGAGCTGGCGCGCCGCGCCGAGCCCGCCGGGGCGCTGGCCTATCGCATGGAACTCAACGGCCATCTGCGCGACGACACGCTGTTCGTCTACGACCTGGAGCTGCCGCGGGATTTCGTGCCGCATAACCATGACGGCGAGATCGCCAGCTTCGAGCTGATGCCGCTCCATGAGGTGGAGCGTATCCTCGCCGAGACCGAGAAGTTCAAGTTCAACGTCGGCCTCGTGGTGATCGATTTCATGATCCGGATGGGCCACCTGACACCGGAACGCGCAGATTACTGCGACCTGGCGCTGGCCCTCGCCGATGCGCATTAACGGGAAATGATTCAGGATTAACGATTTTTCAGGCCCTTCCTGGAATCGCTCTAGGAATCTTTAGGCTGTTATTAACCAATCAGGGCGAAGTCTTGGTTGTGGGCCGAGCGTGGGGCTCGGTCACCTCCCCAGCCAGGATGCCGCTCCATGCTGAACGCCACGCTCGCCCGGGTGAAGATCGGGACCAAGATCCTGCTCATCGCCGGCATCGCCCTCCTCGGCTTCGTCGCCATCCTGATCACGCTGCTGATCGCCGACGGTATGCGCAGCCGGGTCGATAAGGTCGAGCAGGCGGCGATCTCGGAATACATCACGGTGCAGTCGATCGCCGAGGATTTCCTGAACGCGCGGCGCCGGGAGAAGGACTTCCTGCTGCGCAAGGATACGAGCTACGCCGAGAAACATGCCGAGGTCGGCAAGAAGGTCGGCCAGGAGATCGGCGAGCTCATGCCGCACGCCGCCCCCGAAGAGGCGGCGGCGCTGCAGAAGCTGCAGGGCCTCTACAACGACTATGACGCGCGCTTCCGGGAGATCGCCGGCGACATCACCGCGATGGGCCTGAAGCCCGACCAGGGATTGCTCGGCAAGCTCCGCGGCGCGGTGCACGAGATCGAGGATGCGCTGAAGAACTACAACGACCCGCAGCTCACCATTTCGATGCTGATG
>JAYSFH010000274.1:0-5665 GCA_041913405.1 Dongia sp.
GCTGCGCGATCCCTTCCGTTATCCGGTCGATTTCAACGAGCGGATCTTCATCGGCTATCTCGCGACCTCGCTGATCCTGGCGGTGGGTGTCTACGTCTATCTCCGCCGCAACAAGCCGGAGGTGGTAAAGCCGGGCCTGTTCGCCTTCCTCTTCCCGAAGAAGGTCTACCTGCACAAGTCGGCGATCGCCGACTACAAGTTCTTCCTGGTGGATCGCATCGTCTTCGCGCTGATGGTGCCGCTGGCGCTGGTCTTCGTCGCGCCGGTGACCGACATGACCGAGGCTGCGCTCAACCGCGCGCTGGGGCCGATGGCGGATCCGTGGGACGCCGGGGCGGCCTGGGTGCTGGGCCTTGCGACCGTGAGCCAGATCCTGCTCACCGACTTCCTGCTCTTTTACATGCACTACATGTTCCACAAGATCCCGAGCCTGTGGGAGTTCCACAAGGTGCATCACTCGGCCGAGGTGATGACGCCGATCACCGCCTATCGCATGCATCCGGTCGAAGTCGTCTTCAACATGAACGTGACGGCTTTGTTCACCGGGCTGCTGCTCGGCCTGTTCGGCTACTTGACCGATGGCGGCCGGCCGGGCTTCACCATCCTCGGCATCAACGCGATCCAGTTCGCCTTCTATGTGGTCGGCTTCAATTTGCGGCATTCCCATGTGCCGCTGGGCTACGGCTCGGTGATCAGTCAGCTTCTGGTCAGCCCCTGGATGCATCAAGTCCATCACAGCCGCGAGACGCGGCACCTGGACATGAACATGGGCTTCATCTTCTCCTTCTGGGACCGGATCTTCGGCACGCTCTACGTGCCGACCAAGGACGAGGCGGATTACGCGCTCGGCCTCACCACCGGCGAGCACGTGCATTTCCACGGCGTGCTGGCCATGTATTTCCGCCCCTTCGCCAATCTCGCGCGCCGCTGGTTCAAGCCCGCGAAGGCCGCGTGATCCAGGCACCCCGGCTTCTCCTCCTCCTCGGCCTCTTTGTCGCCGCTCTCATCGGGCCGGCGCGCGCCGAGGATTCGGTGATGATCGAGGACCTGACCTGGCCGGAGATCAAGGCGCGGATGGAGGCGGGCGCCACCACCATCATCCTGCCGACCGGCGGCACCGAGCAGAACGGCCCGCATATGGTCTTGGGCAAGCACAACGTCATCATCCGCTACACCGCGGGCGAGATCGCGCGGCGGCTCGGCAAGACGCTGGTCGCGCCGGTGCTCGCTTACGTCCCGGAGGGAAGCTGGGATCCGCCGCAGGGCCATATGCGCTTTCCCGGCAGCATCAGCCTGCCGGACGGCGTCTACGAGGGCGTGCTGGAATCCACCGTGCGCAGCTTCGCCGCCGAGGGCTTCAAGGTGATCCTCTTCCTCGGCGATTCCGGCCCGAACCAGCGCCCCCAGGCGGCGGTGGCCGAGCGGCTCGACGCCGAGCTGAAGCCGAAAGGCATCCGGGTCTTCCAGGTCGGCGACTACTACGCCCGGAACGGCCAGGAGGAATGGCTGAAATCCCAGGGCTTCACCGCGGCCGAGATCGGGGTCCATGCCGCCCTGATCGACACCGCCCAGTTGATGGCGATCGATCCCGAGGGGGTGCGCATGGCGCTCCTCGGCAGCAGCGCCGGCAACCCCGATGGGAGCAAGAACGGGGTCATCGGCGACCCCGCCAAGGCTACCCCGGCCCTGGGTCAGAAGCTTCTGGAGCTCAAAATCGAGGCCGCCCTTCGGCAAATCCGACAGGAATTTGCCGCAGGCCCCTGATTCAAGGGAAGAATCGCCATTGTCGGCGGGGCGCTTCCTGCGTAAAATGGCCCATCAACCGATCCGCGAGCGGGGGAAGCGATGCGGGCTGCGTTAACACTTTTCGTCCTGGGCACCTCGGTGCTCCTGGCCAGCTGCGCCGGGCGCGAGCCCAATCCGACGCCGGTCGCCTGGGTCTACGACAAGTACTACACCTGCCAGGACATCCGCGAAGAGAAGGACCGGATCGCCGAAGCCATGCGCGATCGCAACGTCGAGCAGGCCTCGCTGGAATCCCGCGACAACGATCTGATGGCGCGGACCATTCCGTTCCTGGCGCCGGGCGTGGCGGCGATCGAGGAAACCAGCGTCAGCAGCAAGGCGAAGACGCCGCAGCAGGTCGAGAACGACGCGCTGCTGGAGCGGGACAAGCATCTCGACGGCATGGCCGCGGACCGCGGCTGCTGAAATCAGGGTTCGGGGAAGAACGATGCGGATCAGTGCGAAACGGCTTCTCGGCGGCGCGGCGGTGCTCTCGCTCGCGGCGATGCTCGGCGCCTGCGCCGGTCGCCCGGCGGCGCCCGTCCAGGTCAACCAGGCCGGCGACGCCGACAAGTCCTGCCACGAGCTCCTGAAGGAGCTGAACGACAACCAGTACTACATGGCGCGGCTGGTCAAAGAGAGCAACCACGTGCGGGCCGGCAATGCCGACGTGGCGGCGGGCGATGCCTTCTTCTTCCCGCCGGTCCTGGTCGCCTATGACCAGGGCAAGGCGCAGAATAT
The DNA here is from genome assembly GCA_041913405.1 of Dongia sp. Classification (GTDB taxonomy): domain Bacteria; phylum Pseudomonadota; class Alphaproteobacteria; order Dongiales; family Dongiaceae; genus Dongia. The sequence goes on from JAYSFH010000274.1 coordinate 2,527, forward strand.
CGAGCTCCGCACCTACCAGGAGCGGAACAAGAAGCTCACCCAGCTCGCCGTGGACAAGGACTGCTGACCTCAACCCGCGGCGGAACTGGTTCCTGACCTGGTCGGGGCGATCCCTCGCCTGGGGTACGGCGGGATCGAATAATCCCATTTCCATTCAAGCTGCCGGCTGATTCAGTCCAAATTTAATCTCTTCTTAGGCTTCACTCCCTAGCTTCATACAGGACTGCCGTCTCCGCTGCGGCTGCGAACTGTGAAAAGGGATCGGGGCTCACCATGGACTATCGCTCGGCCGCGTCGCGGCCCCTCGCCAAGACCGCGACGACCAAATCCAGCCTGTATTGGGCGCCGCTGGCCTTCCTGCTCTCGGCGATGCCCGCTTTCGCGCAGAACGCCCCGGCGGCGCCGACCCCGCCGACCCCGGCGGTTGAAGCCGCGCCCGCGGTCGAGGCTGCACCCGCGCCCGCGGTCGAACCAGCGCCCGCCGAGGCCGCGGCGAAGCCGGCGGGACCCGATCCCCTGAAGCTGATCACGCCGGAGGTCGTTGCCGCGGTGAAGAAGCTGCTGGCGCAGCCGGTCACCACGATCTCGATCGGCGCCAGCAACGACGCCCATGCCAAGATCGACCAGGCCGGCATCGACGCGCTCGACAACGAATGGAAGGCCGAGAGCAAGGCCGAGAAGCAGCCGCTGATCGCCGAGATGCTCTCCAGCCCGCTCTCCAACTACCTGCTCTATCTCCAGTCCCGCTCGGCCGGCCTCTACACCGAGATGTTCGTGATGGACAACAAGGGCCTCAACGTCGGCCAGAGCTCCGTCACCTCGGATTATTGGCAGGGCGACGAAGGCAAGTTCCAGAAGACCTTCCAGGTCGGCCCCGACGCCGTGTTCATCGACGAAGCGGAGTTCAATGACGACGACAAGACCTGGCGGGCCCAGGTGAATTTCACCCTGGTCGATCCGCAATCCGGCAAGCCGATCGGCGCCGCGACCATCGAAATGAACCTGACCGAGCTCGAGCGCCGCCAGGCGCTGTCGCTCTAAGCGCCGATACGGAGAACTGAAGCCATGAATGCGTTCCAGAATATGAAGCTCTCCGGCAAGCTCGGCGTCTGCTTCGCGGCGATCCTGGTGGTCATCATCGCCGTCGGCGTGCTGAGCTCCCTGCAGAATCGCATCATCCGCAGCGCCAGCGAGCAGGCCCGGCAGACCGCGGAAGACGGCGTGCTGCTGCAGAACGTCACCGAGCGGGTGACCGCGCTGCAATGGGCGATCGGCGAGATGCTGATCACCGGCAGCGCCACCTACAAGCAGGCCTATCTCGCCGGCATCGCCGGCTACGAGGACGCGCTGGCCAAGGCCAAGGAAGCGGTCGCCGGCGACGCGACCCTGAGCCAGGCCTTGACCGATGCCGAGACCGCGATCGCCGACTGGCGCAAGAACACCGCCGACCGCCAGGTGGCGCTGATGGAGCATCCCTCGACCGTCAACGAGGCCCGCGCCATCGAGCTGACCGGCGTCGGCGCGCGCCTCAACGAGGCGCTGCAGAAATTCTCCGGCCAGATCCATGCCTATCAGAAGTCGCTCTCCGACCAGCGCTTCGCCGAGCAGCAATCGGCCATCAGCCTGACCTTGATGGCGACGATCATCGGCGCCGCCATCAGCCTGGTGATCGCCGTTCTCTCCGGCGTCGCCCTCTCGCGCGGCGTCGCCAAGCCGATCATCGACCTCAACGGCTCGATGCAGAGCCTGGCCCAGGGCAACCTGCTGACCGAGGTGCCGGTGACCGGGCGCAGCGACGAGGTCGGCCAGATGGCGAAGACCGTGCTGGTCTTCAAGGAAAGCATGGTGCGCAACGAGGAGCTGCGTCAGGCGAGCGAAGCCGAGCAGCGCGACCGCGAGCAGCGCGCCGAGCATATGATGAACCTGACCCGTGCCTTCGACGAGCAGGTGAAGGGCATGGTGGAAGGGCTCGCCAGCGCCGCGCGCGGCATGGAGCGGACCGCCGTCGACCTCACCAAGACCGCGGATGTCTCCGCCGCCGAGTCCCAGACCGTCGCCGCAGCCGCGCAAGAGGCGCAGGCCGGCGTCGAGACCGTGGCTTCGGCTTCGGAAGAGCTCTCCGCCTCGATCTCCGAGATCAGCCGCCAGGTCACCAACCAGGCCAACCTGGCGCAGAGCTCGGTCAACTCCATCGAGGCGACCAGCCGGAGCGTCGCGGAGCTGAGCGATGCCTCGCAAAAGATCGGCGAGGTCGTGCGTCTCATCAACGAGATCGCCGAGCAGACCAACCTGCTCGCCCTGAACGCCACGATCGAGGCCGCGCGCGCCGGCGAGGCGGGCAAGGGCTTCGCGGTGGTGGCTTCTGAGGTGAAGAACCTCGCCAACCAGACCGCCAAGGCGACCGAGGAGATCGGCGCCCAGGTCGGCGGCATCCAGGCGACGACCAAGGGCACCGTCGACAGCATCGCCGCGGTCGGCGGCCAGGTGCGGCAGATGAACGACATCTCCTCCGCGGTGGCCGCCGCGGTGGAGGAGCAGAACGCCGCCACCCAGGAAATCTCCCGCAACGTCCAGCAGGCCTCGGAAGGCACCAAGGGCGTCACGCATTCGATCGAGGTGGTCAGCAACGAAGTCGCCAAGACCCGTGCCGCCGCCCAGTCGGTCATGGAAGCCGCCAAGCAGATGCTCGGCGAATCCGAGGGCCTGAAGACCTATATCGATAGCTTCCTGAACGAAGTCCGGGCTGTGTAACTCGGGCGACCTGGCCGAAACGTCGCAGTATCTTTCTCGTCATCCCCGGGCTTGGCCCGGGGATCCCTGAGTTGCTCGCCATTCAGCGGGAGAAAAACATCAAGCACTGGCCGCGCGCGTGGAAGGTTCGGTTGATCCATCAGGATAATCCCGAGTGGACCGACCTCTTCGATACTCTGCTGGGTTAAAGGGAACTCAGGGGTCCCCGGGCCAAGCCCGGGGATGACGATCAAGTAAACGGTCTCAGCCCACTTCGCCCGGCACCCCCATTAACACACTATTGTGTAAGCACGCACTCTCCGCTATACTGCCTCCCGCAGCCTGACCCTGTCCCGGTCGCCTGCGCCCCCGCCCAGCGGGCTTTTCCGCTTTTCCGGCAGCTTCGTGC
>JAYSFH010000275.1:0-5658 GCA_041913405.1 Dongia sp.
ATTATTTTCCTCCCAAGGAAACTTGCTTATAGCTGCAAGACCTGGAAAGTATGGCAGGCGTTTTGCCGTGCCACAAGACCGGACCAGCCTTGGTCCCCCCTATTTATCGGACAAATAAGCCGGGGATGGGGGAGAGCCGAACGCAACGGTCTCTATTGCACTGCGGCAAACCCTCAAAGCACCTCAAGGCCCTCAATCAGCCAGACGATACGCGATCACGTAGTCGCCGCGCTTGGTGCCGAAGGAGCCGTGGCCGCCGGCCGCCGTCACCACGTATTGGTGCCCGTCGATTGCGTAGGTCATCGGCGTCGACTGGCCGCCGGCCGGCAACCGGTCTTTCCAGATTTCGCGGCCATCGCTCACATCGTAAGCGCGGATATAGTAATCCTGCGTGCCGGTCGCGAAGGCGACGCCGCCCGCGGTGGTGATCGGCCCGCCGAGGCTCGGCACGCCCATCTTCAGCGGGATCGGCAAGGGTGCCACGTCGCGGATCGTGCCATTGCGGTGCATCCAGGCGATCTGCATCGACTTCAAATCGATCGCCGCCATGAATCCCCAGGGCGGCCGCAGGCAGGGCAGGCCGATCGGCGAGAGAAAGGGATGCAGCACCACGCCGAAAGGCGTGCCATACATCGGCTGGATGCCGGTCTCGCTGCCGTGGTGCGGCGATTGGTCCGGCTGATCGGGATTGTCCGGCCCGCGCGGGATCAGGCGCGAGACGAAGGGAATGGCGATCGGGTTGGCGATCGCGATCTGGCGCTTGGGATCGACCGCGAGCCCGCCCCATTCGAACATGCCGAGATTGCCGGGAAAGACCAGGCTGCCCCGCTCGGAAGGCGGCGTGAACGGTCCTTCGTAGCGCAGCTGGTGGAACCGGATGCGGCAGGCGAGTTGGTCGAAGAGCGTCGCGCCCCACATATCTGCGCCGGTCAAGTTGCGCTCTGGCCGGAAGCTCAAGTCGGAGAAGGGCTGGGTCGGCGAAACGCGATCGCCTTGGGCCGCGCCTTGCGGCACCGGACGCTCCGGCGCCGGCACGATCAGCTTCCCGTCACGGCGGTCCAGCACGAAGATATTGCCGGTCTTGGCCGGTTGCAGGATCGCCGGCAGTGTGCCGCCCTCCGGCGCCGGCAGATCGACCAGGCTCGGCTGCGCGGGCAGGTCCATGTCCCAGAGATCGTGGTGCACCGTCTGGTATGACCAAACCCGTTTGCCAGTGTTGATGTCGAGCGCGACCAGCGCATTGGCGTAGCGTTCGGAGAGAGCCGAACGGTTGCCACCCCAGATATCCGGTGTCTGCACGCCCATCGGCAGATAGAGCAAGCCGAGCTCGGGATCGTAGGCTGGCGTGATCCAGGCATTCGGCGAGTTGTCGGTATATTTGTGTGTCGCGGATGCGAGCGCATTCTCATCCGCGGCGCCGGAATCCCAGGCCCAGACCAGCCTGCCGGTGTAGACATCGAAGCCGCGGATAACTCCGGACGGCAGGTCGGTCGAGTAATTGTCCATGACCGATGCCGCGGCCACCACGATCTTCTCGCCGACGACCGGCGGCGAGGTCGGCTCATAGAAGCTGTAGGTCGGCGCCCCCATTCCCTGCTGCAGATCGAGCACGCCGCGAACCCCGAAGCCTTCGCAAGGCTTGCCGGTCTCGGCATCGACCGCGATCAGGCGTCCGTCATTGACCGGCAGGAAGATGCGCTTCCGGCATTCCGCCGGCGCCGGCGCGCCGGTTGTGTCGGTCGCGCCTTCCGCGGTCTCGTGATAGGAGACGCCGCGGCAGGTCAAATGCTGGAAGCGCGGATCGGACTTGAGCAGCGGGTCGTAGCGCCAGCGCTCCTTGCCGGTCCTGGCGTCCAGCGCGAACAGGATCTGGTGCTGCGAGCAGAGATAGACCATGTCGCCGACCTTGATGGGCGTCACCTCGAAGGTGGTCTCGGCGGAATCGTTCGGCCCCTGGCCGTCCCCGGTGCGGAAGGTCCAGGCGACTTCGAGCCTGTTCACATTCTCCGGCGTGAGCTCGGCCAGCGGCGAATAGCGCTGTCCGAACTGGCTACGACCATAGGCGCGCCAATCGGCATCGGGCTGGCCCTCGCTTGCGCCCGGATTGCCCGCCGCCGACGGCGTTGCAGCGAGCGTGACTTTCCGCTCATGCACATTCGTGGTCAGCCCCAGCACCAGCACGACCGCGCTCAGCGCCACGCCGGTCCATAGAGGCGTCGCCGCCATGCCCGCCGTCACCCGTCCGCCATTTCGGAGATTGCGCATCACCCAGGGACTGAGCAGCCAGAGCGCCAGGGGGAACAGAATGTCGCCGCGCGCCGCCAGCGGCCACCAGTCGAAGCCGATCTCCCAAACCGACCAGCCGAGCGTGCCCACGAGCACCGCGGCATAGACCCAGAGCGCTTCACGCCGCCGGCGGATCAGCAGGGCTGCGGTGATGAGGATGCCGATCCCGGCCAACGCGTAGTAGGCCGAGCCGCCGAGCGCGACGAGCCAACCGCCCCCGATGAGGAGGGCGAGACCGATCAGTCCAAGAATCGCGCCGGTGACGAGTGCCGTCATGAAACTGTCCTGCCGCGACCGCGGCCAACTGTTGCTCCGGCTAGAGAACAGCAGGCTGCGCCGCGGGTTCCGCAAGGCCCCAGCCCGAGGCTGGGCCGACCGATACCTGACGATGAACGGGCTGCGGCGTAAGGGTTGCGGACTTCCGCCACGAAGATCGCCTATACTCAGCGCCACGTCCGTTCTCTCCGGGAGTGCATCCGTGGAATTCGACGCCCTTCTGCTCTCGCGCCTGCAATTCGTCTGGGTCGTGGCCTGGCATATCCTGCTCCCGGCCTTCACGGTCGGCCTTGCTTCCTTCATCGCGGTGCTGGAGGGCCTGCATCTCGCGACCGGCAAGCCGGTCTATTTCCGGCTCTCCGGCTTTTGGACCAAGATCTTCGCCGTCTCCTTCGGCATGGGTGTCGTCTCCGGCATCGTGATGCCGTTCCAGTTCGGCACCAACTGGAGCCGCTTCTCCGACGCGACGCCAGACGTGCTCTCGCCGCTGCTGGCTTATGAGGGCCTGATGGCCTTCTTCCTGGAATCCGCCTTCCTCGGCGTGCTGCTGTTCGGCCGCAGCCTGGTGCCGAAATGGGCGCATTTCGTCGCCGCGCTGATGGTGGCCGGCGGCACCTTGTTCTCCTCCTTCTGGATCCTCTCCACCAACAGCTGGATGCAGACCCCGGCCGGCTATGCGATCGAGAACGGCCGCTTCGTCCCGGTCGATTGGATGGCGATCATCTTCAACCCCTCCTTCCCCTACCGCCTTGCGCATACCGTGACCGGCTTCTATGTCACGACCGGCTTCGTGGTGATCAGCGTCGCCGCCTATTACATGCGCCGCGGCCGCTTCATCGAGGAAGCCCGTACAATGTTCTCGATGACGCTCTGGCTGCTGACGGTGCTGGTGCCGCTGCAGATCCTGATCGGCGACCTGCACGGCCTCAACACCCGCGAGCACCAGCCGGCCAAGCTGGCCGCGATCGAGGCGCGCTGGGAGACGGCATCGCGCGTGCCCTTGAGCCTCTTCGCCATCCCCGACCAGGAGGCGGAGACCAACCACTTCGAGATCGAGATCCCCGTGCTCGGCAGCCTCATCCTGGCCCACGATCCGAACGGCACCGTGCAGGGCCTGAAGGATTTCCCGAAAGCAGACCGCGCCCCGGTGATCATTCCCTATTTCGCCTTCCGCATCATGGTCGGGTTGGGGCTCGTCATGCTGGCGATTGTGGTTGCGAGCCTGTGGCTGCGGGTGCGCCGCGACCTCTACCTCGCCGAATGGTTCCTGAAGGCCTGCCAGTATGCGGCGCCGATCGGCTTCCTGGCCGTGCTGGCCGGCTGGACCACGACCGAAGTCGGACGCCAGCCTTGGACCGTCTACGGCCTGCTCCGGACCGCCGATTCCGTGACGCCCTCGCTGAGCGGCATGGACGTCGCCCTCTCGCTCGCCGGCTACATGATCGTCTATCTCATCATGTATCCGGCCGGCGGCCTGCTGATGATGAAGCTGGTGACGCGCGGCCCGGCCGACCAGCACCACGATGCGGTCGAGAGCGGCCGGCCGCGCAGCCCGGTGGAAGCCCTGCCTTTCGCCGAAGGCCGGGAGGGGAGGCAGTCATGATCGACTTCGTCCCGCTCTGGACCCTCATCCTCGGCCTCGGCGTCTTCCTCTACGTGATGCTCGATGGCTTCGACCTCGGGGTCGGCATTCTTTATGGATTCGCGCCCCATACCACCGCGCGCAACCTGGTGATGAACTCGATCGCGCCGATCTGGGACGGCAACGAGACCTGGCTGGTGCTCGGCATCGTCGGGCTGCTCGCGGCCTTCCCGCTGGCCTTCGCCATCATCGTGCCCGCGGTCTATTTCCCGATCCTGGTGATGCTGCTGGCCTTGGTGTTCCGCGGCACTGCTTTCGAATTTCGCTTCCGCGATTCCGAGCACCGCACTTTCTGGGATCATGCCTTCTGCTACGGCTCCGCGGTCGCGACTTTCAGCCAGGGCGTGGTGCTTGGCGCCTTCATCCAGGGCTTCGAGGTCGAAGGCCGCCAGTTTGTGGGGACTTCCTTCGATTGCTTCACGCCCTTCTCGCTCTTCACGGGCGTGGCACTGCTGTTCGGCTACGGCCTGCTGGGCGCCGGCTGGCTGATCCTGAAGACCGAAGGCGAGCTGCAGGCCTGGGCGCGCCGCTGGGGCTTTCGCTGCTTCATCGGCGTCGGGATCGCGGTCGCCGTGGTCAGCGTCTGGACCCCGCTCGCCGACCCGAAGATCGCCGAGCGCTGGTTCTCCTGGCCCAACATCGCCTTCCTGGCGCCCGTGCCTGCGATCACCGCGGTGCTGGCGATCTGGGAATGGCGCGCATTGCGCGGCGATGCCGAAGTCGCACCCTTCGTGGCCGCAATCTGCCTCTTCGCCATGTCCTATCTCGGCGTCGCGATCAGCCTCTGGCCGATGATCGTGCCGCACCACTTCACCCTCTGGGAGGCCGCCTCGGTACCGAGCACGCAAGCCTTCCTCGCCGTCGGCACGCTGTTCCTGCTCCCGGTGATCCTCATGTATACCGGCTGGTCTTACTGGGTGTTCCGCGGCAAGGTGCGGGCCGACATCGGCTATCACTGAGCGACGCAGCATGCCCGATCCCGCCATCCTCGCCGCGCTGCGCGCGATCCTTGGCGACAGCGGTCTCCTCACCGAGCAATCCGACCGCGCGCCCTACGAATCCGGCGCGCGCTACGACCGCGGCGAGGCCGCCTTCGTCGCGCGACCGAAATCCACCGCGGAAACCGCGCAGACGGTTGCACTTTGCGTGCGCCACGGCATCGCCCTGATCCCGCAATCGGGCAATACCGGCGTGGTCGCGGGCTCGACGCCGGATGCCAGCGGCCGCCAGGCGATCCTCAGCCTCGACCGCCTGACCGCGCCCTTTGCGCTGGATCGCGTCAATCGCTCGGTGACGGCCGGCGCCGGACTGCGGCTTTCCGAGCTCAACAGCCGCCTCGCCGCCGACCACCTGTTCTTTCCGATCGATCTCGGCGCCGATCCCCGGCTCGGCGGCATGATCGCCACCAATACCGGCGGCTCGCGCTTCTTGCGCTACGGCGACGTCCGCCGCAA